>NZ_NHBI01000036.1:0-29110 GCF_002167505.1 Sulfitobacter sp. TMED3
TCGGCGCGCTGCTGATCGCGGCGATGCTGATCATCCCCGCCGCCGCCGCCCGCCCCTTTGCCCGCACGCCCGAAGTCATGGCCATGACGGCCTGCATCATCGGGATGATCGCCGCCTTGGGCGGGCTGGCCGCGTCCTTCACGCTCGACACGCCGACGGGGCCCAGCATCGTCAGCGTCGCGGCGGTGCTGTTCGTGCTGTCGTCTGGCGTGGCCCCGTTGCTGAAACGCTAGGCGCTGATCTGCACATACAGCAAGGGCCGCAGCATCACGCTGCGGCCCTTGCTGTTTCGGGGGTGGCCCTATTCGGTCAGGCGGCTGCCGCAAGGGAATGCGACGGACGCCCGGTGCTCACCAGACTATGCGGGAAGAAGACCGAGAATTTGGTGCCCTTGCCCACCGTGCTGGCGACCGAGATATCGCCCCCATGCGCCAGCGCCAGCTTCTTGCAGATCGCCAGCCCGAGCCCTGTACCGCCTTCCGACCGGTTGTCGGCGCTTTCGATCTGGGTGAAGGCCTGGAAGATCGTTTCCAGATCTTTCTGCTCCATCCCGACACCATTGTCTTCGACCTCGAAGCGGAAGCCGCCGCCGTCCACTTCGGCCCGCAGGAAGATATCCTTGCCCTTGGAAAACTTGAGCGCATTGCCCACCAGATTGATCAGGATCTGCAAGCAGCGGCCACGGTCGGCGTTCACGTCAAGGCTGCCGTCGGGGATATGCAAGGTCACATCCTTGCCCTGCGCCATGCCCTGAAACTGGTCCTCGACCTGCGCCAGCAGCGCCCGTGTGGGGAATGTCGTCTTGGCCAGTTTGATGTCGTTCAGCTCGATGCTGGTATAGTCGAGAATATCGTTGATGATCGTCAGCAGGTGGTTGCCCGCGAATTTGACGCGCTGGCCGTAAAGCTCTGCCTGATCCCCGATGATATTATAGTGTTTTTCGGTGATCGGCTCACCTGGCGACAGTTTGGCCGTGGTCGTGGTCTTGAGCTTGGTCAGGAAGCCCGCATAGCCGATCACGATGGTCAGCGGCGTGCGCAGTTCGTGGCTGAGAACGCTCATGAATTCGGATTTCGCGCGGCTCGCCCCTTCGGCAGCGTCGCGGGCCTTGCGCAACTCCTCGATGCTTTCCATGCGGGTCCGGTTTTCGATGAAATAGGTGAACAGACCGCCAAGGGTGATTGTCGTCGCCGTGCCCGCGATCACCAGTGCCAGCAGCTTGTATTCTTCGGGGTTGGTATAGCCGGGTTTCAGCCCGATGCAGTCCACGCTGAACGCGGCCATGCCGGTGAAATGCAGCCCGATGATGGCCAGCGTCAGGACGCCCGTCATTTGCAGCCCGCTCCACCGTGCGCTGCGGCTGCCCAGATACAGCGCGGCAGTCGACAGGACCACCGCCAGAATAACAGACCCGATGAGGTAGCCACGGTCCCATGTCACCACGCCTTCAACGCGGTAGGCCACCATGCCGGTGTAATGCATCGCCGATACCGCAACGCCAAAGATCGTACCGCCGATGATCGTGCTCGCGAGCGACCGGAACATGCCCGCCACCATGATGCCCACAGTCGACCCTGCAATCGCGATCAATAGCGAGACAAAGGTCAGTTGTAGGTTAAAGGTTACCGGTGCCGAAGGCTGATACGCGAGGATTGCGATAAAATGCGTACACCAGACCGCAACGCCCGCCGTGATCGCCGTGAGGAAGTACCAGATCAGCGCCTGTCTGCGCGGGCGCCCCAAGGCGTGCTGATACAAACGCGACACCACCCAGCAGCCAAAGGCGCAAAGCAGCCCGGCCAGAAGCACGAGACCAAGGTCGTGATCATGATGGATCGTATGGGCTACTTTGAACATGTCGGCGCACTCTACCTGTTGATTACCGGACAGTTAATCGGCGGAGAAAACGGCAGATTTGAGGCGTGTTTACGTTATACTGGTGGTAACCAAGAAAAATTTCCGGTCTTTTTTGCCATGGGAAACAACAGCTTGCAGGGTGCCAATCCGGCGGAAACGGCCAGTATATAAGGGCTGATGCCGCCGCGACGGCTGCACTTCAAGCAAAGCGCAGGGGGCTGAACGCCCGCCTATTGCCCTTTGATCTTGATTGAATACTGCCGCCGCGCGCCAGCGGGGGGGCGCGGGAAAGGGGCGGCCTTGCGGATCACCGATACCGCCGCCCGGTCCAGCGCGGCAGAGCCGGACCCCCGTGCGACTGACACAGAAGCCAACCCGCCATTGCTGGCGATGGCAAAAGCGATCGTCGCGGTGCCCGTGGTCCGGACCCGCGGCTTGCCCGCCCGCGAGATGCGGCGCATGACCTGACCGGGGTAGTTGCTGGCGGCGGCATTGCCTTGCGCCGATGCCGCGGCTTGGCGTTTGCCGGTGCTCGTGGATTTGGCCGATGTGCTTTGGCCCGACAAAGACCCTTTGGTCGCATTGCGCTGCGCATTGCCACGTGCGGCGGCTTGCTGCTCTGCCTGACGGCGTTCACGCTCCGCCTGCTCTTGCTTGGCGCGTGCCTCGGCGATCTTGGCAGCGGTTTCAGGGTTCTTGCGCATGGGGCGGCGCGACAGGACGGGGGCGTCGCTATCGGGGTCTTGCGCCTGCAGGGTTTCGGGCGGCGGTGCGACTTGCGCGCTCTCGGAGGGGGGCACGGCCAGCGGCGCGGGCACCAAGGCGGCGGATGCTGCGGGGGCCGCAGGCGTCACCGCTGCCACATCGGGCGGGGTCACGGGCTGCGCNTGNTCNGGCGGGGTGACCGGCTCGGCCTGNTCGGGCGGGGTTTGTTCTGCNGNGGTGGGGCGCAGGGGTTCTGCGGCGGTGGGGGCCTCGGCCACGGGCGTCTCTGCCNGTTCNGCCGGTTCCGGCGTGAGCGTGCCGACGGCCATATCCNCGAAACTGNTNCCCATCATCGCCTNGACNGGCGCACCGCCCCCTTCGATCGCGATCTCTTCTTGCGGCAGTCCGATGGTGACCGCCCCCGCGACGATCCCGACCGCCAAGGCGAAAGAGATCCCTTTGGCTGTAGGAGAATGCGATATCATTGCAGTGCCCTTTGCGTGACGAGCATCACCTTTTGCGCCCCCGCCGCGCGCAAGTCGCGGGTAAGCGTGACCAGCGTCTCGGCCGGCAAGGCGCGATCCGGCACAAGGCGTATGATCTCGCGGTCTTCGTCAGACAGGCTGGCGACATAGGACGCGGCATCCACCTGCTCCACGCCTTGATAGATCAACCGCCCGTCGGGGTAGATCACCAAAGCGTCCGGCGGGGCCTGCCCTTCAAGCGCGCGGGTCTCGACCAGCTTCAGATCGGGGTCCAGCGGCTGCGCCAGCGTGCCCGCGACCATGAAAAAGACGAGCATCAGAAAGACGATATTGATCAACGCGATGGTCGGTTCACGCTGCGGTTTGGATTTGGCAAATCGGCGCATCTGTCAGCCCCCCAATACCGACACCTGCAAGGCAGGCATCTCGCGCAGTTTGACCAGCACATCCGTCAACCGCTGCGCATCCACATCCGCCCCGAGCGAGACCAGCAGCACGGTGCCCTTCTCGGCCTTGGCCAAGGATGATCCGGCCAGCGCGTCCAATGCGATTTCCTCGCCATTCAGACGCAGGGTATCGGGGCCAAGCTGCAAGAACACCGGCTTGGCATCGCTGGCCTGCGCGACCGCGCCCGAACCGGCAGCGGCCAGCGGCACCTCGGAGAACTTCGAGAACGTCGAAGTCAGCATAAAGAACAGCAGCAGCAGAAAGATGACATCAATCAGGGAGGTCATCGACAGCCGCCGTCTGCGCGTGCGCGGCCTAGCCATGTGCGGCGACCATTTCGGGCGTCGGCGCTGGCGTGGCGGCGGCAGGGGCTGGCACNTCGNTGGACGGNTTCAGCACCGTGAGGATCGCCTTATCCGCGATCACCCGCTCTGCCTCCATCCGCTGTTCCANCCAGCTNAGGATCANGGCCGTGGGCATCGCCACNACCAGACCNACAGCCGTGGTCANCAGCGCCACCCAGATACCNCCCGCAAGGATCGACGGATCGACCTGCGATCCGGCGGCTTGCAGCGACCGGAANGCCTCGATCATGCCCAGAACCGTNCCGAACAAGCCCAACAAGGGGGCCAGCTGCGCCACGGAATCGAGCAGGCGGAAACCGGTTTCGAGCTTGGCAAAACGCGTCTCTGCCTCGGCTTGCAAACGCTCTACGCCTGCGCCGCTGCCCTTGCCGTTCGACACCATCGCCANCTTGATCACGGGGGCGAGGTAGCTTTTCGACCGGCCCAAAGCCTCGCGGGCGNCGGGTCTGTCGCCNCGGTCCCATGCCTCTACCGCTTCGGTCAGCGCCTTGTGCCGCCCCACGGCNGAGCGCCAGAACTGCCAGACCTTATAGATCGCCACNGCCAACGTCAGCACGGCGACGCCCATCAGGACAACAACAACCGGCCCGCCGGTCTCGGCGATCTGGCGAAACGACGCGATCANNNCAGAGAACATATCCATCAGCCCAGAACCTCGATTGACGTGCGNGATGTNGGCAGCAGGCCGGTGTCACAGACGCCGCTGGCGCTACCGCCGGTCTCGCAGGCGTTGGCCCCGTTGAACAGGATGCGGCCCANNNCTTCGCAGGTGGTTTGCGGCACGACGAACTGGCGCACGCGCGGGCGGGCCGGTGGCAGGGTGCCGAAATCAAACAGCGTCAGCCGGTCCACCTGCCCTTCGGTGTCAAACANCACCGCCTCGTAGATGATCTTGTCGACCGGTGNTTCCAAGCCATTGGTGANCATGAAGGTCAGCTTGCACGCATCTTCNGTGGTCTCTGCCGCGTTCAGCTCGACCGAGATTTGATCCTTGATATCGGTCTCTTGCGCGGCGACCAGCGGGGCNGCGATCACAANGGGCAGCGACAGAATAGCGGTACGGAAACGGGACATGGGACCTCCTGACCGTGGGATGAAACGATGAGATTTTTGGCTAAGGNGCTATGGGCACCTTTGGCTCTGGCGCGGCGCAGCGGGCAAACAGCCCTTTTGGCACAGCGCNATTGCGCCGTGCCTAGCAAAGATCACGACAAGGNGCAATCCTGACNTTAACAATCAACTATTCAGGAATGCACGCGCCAGCGACAAACCGCAAAGGTAGCCCCTGCGCCGCCCACGTTACCGAAGCTTGCGCAGATAGGCCCANGACACGTGACCGCGCACGCGGCGGGCCTGATCAAGCGAGACGTCGCACCAGCGCGTGCCGCCGGTTTGCTGACAATCGTGCACCTGCAAAATGGTGCCGTTGGGCAGGCCAAGCAACACGATGAACCCTGTCCCCGGCCCTGCCCGCATCTTGAGCATGTCATCCTCACCCACGCCCGTTACCTCGAAACGGCCCAACGATCCTGCGGTGGCGGGGGTGGCCCCCAAGGTGGTCGCGATCACGATTGCCGATACGGCGGCGGTCACTGCTTTGCGCATTTTTCTTGCCCTTGTTCTGATAGCCTCGGGTNCGGTGGTAGCCTGTGGGGGCCACAAAATAAACCGTGATATCGCGCNNGGGGTCATNATCCGCCGATNCGCNGNNGCGCGGGCGTCAGATGTTGGGGACGATNAAATCGGGCGACAGACCGGCCTGCGCGATGGCATCCGTCACATCCAGCCCCGTGAGCGAGCCATAGCCCGTGACCAGCGCCGTGGCAAAGCCCGCCTGCGCACCGCCCAGAATATCGGTATGCAGCGTATCGCCGACCATCAGCACCCGTTCGGGACGCAGGGCGCGATTGAACCGGCCGAGGGCGATGTCAAAGACCTGCCCGAACGGCTTGCCCAGAAACACAGGCCTCACACCGGTGCGATCGGCCAGCCGGTGCGCAAACCAGCCCGGTTCCCGCGAGAGGCCCGTTTCACGCGGNGCCACCAGATCGGGGTTGCCCACCAGCACCGGACGGGGCGCGCGTTTCAGNGACGCCTCCAGCAATGTCTGCCGACGGTCGGTCCAGCCGTCTGCGCCCACCAGCAAGAACCCGTCCTGCGCATCGTAGCTTTCGGCGTCATCCCCCAGCACAGTCGTGTTCAGCGTCGCCAGTTCCCCCAGATCGACGGCGGGGTTGATCATCACGCCCCATCGGCACGGCGGCAGCCCCGCGATATGCGCGGTCAGCGCCTCGCGGCTGGTGGTNNCCTCGGNGGCGGAGAAATCGAACCCCAGACGGGCGTAGCGCGCCATCATATGCGCCTTGGGATAGGCNGCGGAGTTTGACACCACGCCAACCGCCTTGCCCGCCGCGCGCAGCGCCGCGATGGTATCGGTCGCACCGGGGATCGCGGTTTCGCCGACGTTCAGCACGCCATAGGCGTCAAACAGGATCAGATCGAAGCGCGCCGCAAGGTCGGTAAACACGCCCGTTTCCGCCAGACCGCCCGCCGCAGTGCGCGGCAGACGGTCGGCAATTTGCAGATAGCGCGCGAAGGCGCTTTGCGGGTCGACGCCGATNTTCNGGGTCACAGGATACGGCGGCGCAGATAGGCAGAGATGACTTCCCCCACCACCACCAGCGCGATGATCGCCAGCAGGATGGTCGCNACCTCGGGCCANTTGAACGTGTCGATGGCACCTTGCAGGATGATCCCGATGCCNCCAGCGCCCACCAGNCCCAGCACGGTGGATTCGCGCAGGTTGATATCCCACCGCAGAATGGCNACNGCCCAGAANGTCGGCATNACCTGCGGCACNATCGCNTAGACGATNACCTTGAAGCGCNACGCGCCCGTCGCCTCAAGCGCTTCGACGGGGCGTGTGTCGATCTCCTCGATNGCCTCGCCCAGCAGTTTACCGATGAACCCGATAGAGCGGAACATGATCGCCACGATNCCGGCCACAACACCGGGCCCGAAGATCGCCACAAACAGCAGCGCCCAGATGATCGTGTTCACCGACCGCGAGGTCACAAGNATCAGCCGCCCCAGCCANAGGGTCACACGGTTGGGTGTGGTGTTCTGCGCCGAGATATAGGCGACCGGCAGCGACAGCAGCACCGCAAAGGTGGTGGCGAATGTCGCGATNTTCACCGTGTCCCACAGCACCTTGAGGATGGTNTCCAGATTNCTGGGGTCCGGCGGNTACATCCGGCCAAACAGATCGGCGATCTGTTCAGGGGCGCCCCAGACCCACGGCCAGATCACNTCNATCGAGGTGAGCGCCCAGGCGATGGCCAGTGCACAGCCCAGAAAGATGGCATAGCGCGTCATACGNTGCTTGAACGTAAAGCGGGACCAGTCGTCGCGCCCGAANTGCGTAGAAAGTGAGGTCATTGGATACGCTTTCGGATGACGCCGCTGACGGCCTCGGAGAAAAGGATCACCCCGACGATGACGATGGTGATGGCAAGGGCAAAATCATAGTCATAGCGGCCGAAGGCATTGGCGAGCGTCGCACCGATGCCCCCAGCCCCCACNATCCCCACCACGGCAGAGGCCCGCAGGTTGGAATCAAGCTGGTAGATGGTCAGACCGATCTGGCGCGGCATGATCTGCGGGAAGATCGCGTAAGANAGCGTCGAGAAATACGGCGCACCGGCGGCGCGCATNGCCTCGACCTGNCCAAAGTCGATCTCCTCGATCCGCTCGGCCAGCATNTTGGCGACAAAGCCGATGGAATAGACGGTCAGNGTCAGCACACCGGCGAACGGCCCGAAGCCNACGGCCTTGACGAANAGGATCGCGACAATGACCGGATGGAAGCTGCGNGCGATGATGATAANGGCNCGGCCCAGATAGAACACCGGCTTGGGGGCCACATTGCGNGCGGACATAAAGGCGATGGGGATCGACAGCAGCACGCCAAGCGCCGTGGCCAGCACCGCGATCTTGAGGCTTTCGAGAAAGCCGTCAATCAACAGCCCGCTGCGTTCAAAGCTCGGGGGAAAGGCCCCGCCAAAGATCTTTCCTGCGCGGCCGATACCTTCGGCGACGCGGTCCCAGTCGATGGGCATGGTCAGCCCGACCCAACCGAAATAGGCGATAACGCCCAAATACACGGCCCACCGCAGCACGGGATTGGCAATAAATGGCGGCTTGACCCAAGTGTCGCGCGGCGCGGTCATGATGCGGCTGCCTTGTCATCCGGCCCGCCGCTGCGGTCGGCATGGGGGCTGCCCGCATAGATCGCCTCCATCGCGGAGGGGTCCAGCATATCGGGCTTGTCGTCAAAGATGATCCGGCCATAGCGCATGCCGACGATGCGGTCGGTGTATTCCTTGGCCTCGTTCACATTGTGGATGTTGATCAACACCGGCAGCTTGAGCTCGCGCGACAGGTCGCGCAGCAGGCCCATGATCTGTTCCGATGTCTTGGGGTCAAGCGATGCGGTGGGTTCATCCGCCAGCAGGATATCGGGCTCTTGCATCAGGGCGCGGACCACGCCGACACGCTGACGTTCACCGCCCGACAGCTGATCGGCGCGGGTGTCGGCGTAATGGGCGATGCCGACCCGTTCCATCAACTCGTAAGCGCGGCGGATGTCTTGCTTGGGATAGCGCCGCGTGATGGCGGACCATGTTGAAATATACCCCAGACGGCCCGACTGGACGTTCTCCATCACGGTGAGACGATCCACGAGGTTGAACCCCTGAAACACCATCCCGATCTTGCGCCGCGCGGCACGCAGGTTCTTGCCCCGCAGGCGGGTCAGGTCGGTGCCGTTCAGCTCGATCATGCCGGAGGTGGGTTCAACCAAACGGTTGATGCAACGCAGCAACGTGCTTTTGCCCGCACCGGAAGACCCGATGATCGACACGACGCTTTCGCCCTCGATGGTGAGGTCAAGATTCTTGAGGACCGGATCGCCAGAGCCGTAGCGTTTGACGAGGTCAGTAATTTTCAACATGTAGGATACCTTATGCGTGAGGCCGGCCCATTGGGACCGGCCTCGACGGGAAAATCATTCAGCAGCAAGGCCTTGTGGCGTGTACTCAACACCGTTGGCAGACTGGATCTGGCGAATGACGGCCCATTGGTCTTTATAGGTGATCGGGACGAATTTGCTCACGCCCGAAAACTCTTCGCCCAATGCGGTGCCGGTGAAATCGTAGCTAAAGAAGGCTTCCTTGATCTTGTCCTTCAGCTCGGGCGTCAGGTCGTGGGCTACGCCGTAAGATGTCGTGGGGAACGGATCGCTTTCCCAGACAATGCGCACCTCGGCAGGGTCATAAAGCCCGCGTTCCGCCATGCGGTCCACCACTTCGGACGCAACCGGTGCCGCATCATAGTCGCCCGCGACCACACCCAGCATGGATTGGTCGTGGCTGCCCGAGTACGTCACTTCGTAGTCCTGATCCGGCACGACGCCCAGATCAGGGAACAGCGCGCGCGGTGCCTGATTGCCGGAGTTCGACGTGGGCGATGTATGCGCGACGCGTTTGCCAGCAAGGTCGGCCATCTCTTTGATATCGCTGTCGGCTTGGGTGTAGACCTGCAGCTTGTAGCCGAACTGCCCGTCTTCGGAACCCATGATCGCGAAGGGTTCAACGCCCGCAAGGTTCACGGCAAAGGGTGTGGGGCCGGTCGAGAAGCCCGCGATATGCAGACGGCCCGAGCGCATCGCCTCTACCTCGGCAGAGTTGGATTGCACAGCAAAGAACTGCACCTTCTTGCCGGTCACCTCGGACAGGTGGTCGATGAAGGGCGTCCAGATGTCTTCGTAGATCGCGGGATCTTCGACCGGTGTATAGGCAAAGACCAGCGTCGACGGGTCTTTGAGCATGCTTTCGTCCGTGGGCGCGTCGGCCACCAGATCGCCGTTGGCGTCACAGAACATCGCGTCCAGCGCGCCGCGCTCGGTGCATTCTTCGGCCAATGCGGTGGTG
This sequence comes from Sulfitobacter sp. TMED3, assembly GCF_002167505.1. Lineage (NCBI taxonomy): Bacteria > Pseudomonadati > Pseudomonadota > Alphaproteobacteria > Rhodobacterales > Roseobacteraceae > Sulfitobacter > Sulfitobacter sp. TMED3. The sequence continues at coordinate 9,850 of NZ_NHBI01000036.1, forward strand.
CCGGTCATGGCAAAAGCGGCCATCAGGCCCGCCGTGATAAAGCTGCGTTTGATCATCTTGTTTCTCCTCCCCGAGAATACCCGCACAGAGTGTACTGCACGATTAATTACGCGATACGAGCATTGAAGCTTTCGATTCGCAACATTTTCCGCCTAGTAATTTGGCAAGTGCCAAATATTGACGGTCGGGTGCATCGCCCCCGACCGCCGAAAGGAACCGCAAAATGGATACCGGAACGGAACGCCGAAACCTGCGCAAAGCAGAGCGCCACGCGCAAATATTGCTGGAACTGCGCCTTGCCCCGCATGTGCGGGTTTCGGACCTTGCGGCCAGCTTTGATGTGACCACCGAAACCGTCCGCCGCGATATTGCCGAGCTCAGCGCGCAGGGGCTTTTGCAGAAATCCTACGGCGGGGCCTCCCCCCGCGCGCCGGGGGCGCAAAGCGTGCTGGATGAACGCCAGCGCGAACATGTGGACGAACGTCGCCAGATGGCGCAACTTGCCGCAAAACGGGTGACAGACGGGCAAACCCTGATGATCGACGCAGGCGCCACGATGATGGAATTCGCGCGGGCGCTGACCCTTTCCGGCGTGGCGGCGACGGTATTAACCAACAGCCTGCAGGTCGCGATGATCTTGGGGGCCTCCGACAGGGTGCGGGTGATCATGACGCCCGGCGACTATATGAATGCAGAGGCCGCGCTGACCGGCACTGCCACCTGCGACTTTCTGCGCGGTTTCAATGTCGACGCGTGTTTTCTTGGGGCCTCCGCGCTGGATGAAACAGGCGTGAGCGAGGCCATCGCAGGCTTTGCCGAGGTGAAACGCGCTATGCTGGACCAAAGCCGCGCCGCGCATTTCCTGATCGACGCCAGCAAGTTCGGCAAACGTCACCTGACGCAGGTTACCCCGCTTGAGCATCTGGGCCATCTGATCACCGATGCAGCACCCAAGGACTCGCTTGCCCTAGCGCTTCGACAGCATCGCACCCCCGTGATCACCCCCGAAAACGCCTGACAGTAACCGGCATGACCGCTTTGCGCAAAAGTCTACAAAATGCCTCGATTGCGCCCGTATTTTGTCCGTTCGATAAACAATGATGCAGTCAATAAAGGGGACAAAGGCAGGCAAACCAGCAACGACAGAAAGTCGTGCGGCGGCCTACCTGGACGGAAGAGGGTGGCACTTTGCTCAACAAGTTCACGGGGTATTTAGCCTCTAAGGTATTCGTCGTTTTGACGATTGTCCTGCTCGCGAGTATCGGCGGGATTGCCTATTCTATTGTGAAGCTCGACCGCGACAATCACCTCGCCGCGCTGCGCCTTGAGGTGGAGCAGGCCCTGCATTCGGTGGCCGACCAGATCCAGCTGCGTTTCTTCGAAGCCGTGCTGGTGGCCAAGAACATCGAGAATACGCTTGCCGTCGCGGGTGAGATCGACGAGCGCCAGATCGCGCGCACCGTGAGCGACCTGCAACGCCACAACCCTGACGTGATTGCTGTCGCTTTGGCCCCTAACCTGTCGATTACACACAGTTTCCCACAAACGGATAACCGCGAGACGATCGGTGTCAAATACTGGCAACTGCCCGCCCAGATGGCGAGTGTGGCCCAAGCTTACCGCACCCGCGCGCCTGTGGTGGACGACCGTGTGAACCTTGTGCAGGGCGGTACCGGCTATATCATGCACTACCCTGTGTTCCTGCCGAACGCCGAGCTGAACACCGATCAGTTCTGGGGCGTCATCTCTGTCGTGATGGATCAGGAAGGTCTGCTGCAAGCCCCGCAACATGATTTCTCGGACCCCGCGCAATATAGTTTCGAGCTGCACCCGCTTAAAGCCTCCGGACTGGTAGAGGCCCTGCCCGATCACCGGTTGAGCGCGCTGAAAGACAAGCCCGTCGTGACCACGTTTAACGTTCTGGGCACCACATGGGAAGCCGCCGTACGCCCCGCCGCGGGATGGCCGGCCTATTCACCACAAAGCCGGAACCTGGTGGGTTTCGCCCTCATTTCCGCCATATTCCTGCTGGGCGTGCTGTTGGCCTTCCGCCGGTTGGCGTTGAACCAGACCAACGCCCACGCCCTGCTGGCCGAGGCCATCGACGCGATCGACGAAGGCTTTATCGCGTTTGACGACAAGGAACGGGTGATGGTGGTGAACCAGAAGTACCGCGACTATCACCCCCAGATCGCCGATCTGATCGTCCCCGGTGTCACCATGGGAGAGCTTGTGGTCAACTGGGCCAAGCGGACCGAAAGCCTCAGCGGATCGAAAAGCAAACAGGCCTGGGTACGGGAGCGGCTACAACGTTTCCGCAATCCGGGTCAGGCGTTCTTGCAAGACATCGGCAACGACAATTGGCTCAAGGTGACAGAGGCAAAGACCCCCCACGGCTATACCGTCGGCATCTGGACGGATGTGACCGCCGAGAAGCGCGCGCAAGAAGCCGCTGAAGCCGCCGACCGCGAGAAGACCGAGTTCCTGAACAACGTATCGCACGAGCTGCGCACCCCGCTGACCGTGATCTTTGGCCGCTCATCATTCATGCGGCACAGTGATAAGATGCCTCAGGCGCAGCGGTTGATGTCGGCGCTGACCGCCGATGGCAGCGGCTGTCCGAAATCGGCTGCCGCCGCGATGGAGTATCAGAAGTTCATCACCGATCAGGGTGCCGGAATCGCGGAATCATCGCAGCATATGATCCGCCTTGTCGAAGATCTGCTGGACTGGACCAAAGTGTCCCGCGGCCAGCTAGAGCTGGACATGGCCCCCACCCAGCTGGACGAGATCGCCCGCACCGTCACCCAAGAACTGCAACCCGCCGCAGAGGCAAAAGGGCTGACCCTCACCTATGCCGGCGACGGCCCTGCTGCCACCGTAGCGGATAAGGTGCGCGTCAAACAAATCCTGTACAATCTGATTACAAATGCGATCAAATTCACCAGCGAAGGCAAAATCCACCTGTCGATGCTACATTCCGCCGACGAGATCGTATTCAGCGTCACCGACACCGGCAACGGCATCGCAGAGGAGGACGCGAGCCGCGTGTTCCAGCGGTTCCAACAGGTTGACGGGTCCATGACACGGCAAAACGGCGGTTTGGGGCTGGGGCTGGCCATCTCGGAGCAGCTGGTAGAGCTGCACGGCGGATCGCTGTCACTGGAAAGCAAACTGGGCGTCGGTAGCACCTTTAGCCTGACGCTGCCCTGCACCGGCGCGACCGATATCCAGAAGACGGCTTGAAGCGCAGAGGGGCGCGGTACTTTAAATTCTAACGATAAATATTTGGGCAAGCGCCGGTTTCGCGCATATGATGCCCTAGCGTAACGATGATCCTGTTTATGACCTGTAATTTTTCCAAGGGCATTTTCATTGGACCTCAAGACAAACAGCTATGTCGTGGACAGCAAGGATCGGATCATCTCTGTCGGGTCCGAATGGGACGCCTTCGCCATAGAGAATGACGCGCCGGGGGCGACCTCCACCCATGTGCTGGGGCGGGAGATTTGGGATTTCGTCGAAGGGGCCAACACGCGTACATATCTGTTCGGCGTGTTTCAGGCCTGCCGGATCGAACAGCAACTGTTCAGTATCCTTTACCGCTGTGACGGGCCGGATGTGCGGCGGTTGTACCGACTGACGATCTGGCCCTCCCCCGACGATAGCCTGACCATCGGCAGTATGCTTGTCCATGCGATCACCAGCCCCCCTCACCCTACGGTCAGCGCCTTCGAGGAATACTACGATACCACGCGATGTTCGGTCTGCTGTGCATTCCAGATCGGCGACAAATGGATCGATCTGCGCACCCCGCCAGATGCGGATAACTTCGCCAAAAGCTATTCCATCTGCCCCACCTGCAAAGACGCCGCACAGGTGGAGTTTGCGCGGATGAAACGAAAATCAAACATCATCCCCCTACCGCGCGCCAAGCAGTGAGGCGCGCACAAAAGTGGGAAAAACATCGCGGATGCGGCGACACCTAAAGCTGTCAATGTATTGAAATCAGGGAAAAAATGGTGCCCCCACACGGACTCGAACCGCGGACCTACTGATTACAAATCAGTTGCTCTACCAGCTGAGCTATAGGGGCACTGAGGGAGCGTTTAAGAGATTGCTGCGGGCCGTGCAAGAGGGGAAATGTCAATTTTTTGCAGTTTTACACAAGTCGCAGGAAAGGCTATTGGAAAGCCGGTATCAGTAAGGGTGAGAAGACGTTCATGCAGTTGATTTTGCACACAGGTGCCCATTACACCGAAGAAGACAGGCTGCTGAAAAGCCTCCAGTCGAACCACGATCTTTTGACGCAGGCGGGCACGCATGTGCCGAGCCCCGCAACCTATCGTGGTCTGTTTCGCGATACGTTGAATGCGATGTATAAAACATCCGCCTCGGATGGGGCGCGGGATGTCTTGCTGGACGCGGTCATGGGAGATTCTGACGCGGATCGGGTGATCTTTTCCGACGCGAACTTCTTTCGCACCCCTGCGACGGCTGTTGTTGAAGGGATGCTTTATCCCGCCGCCCCTGTGCGGATGATGCGCATGGCGCAGCTTTTCCCCGAGGATGAACTGCAGATTTTCATGGGCATTCGCAATCCCGCGACCCTGCTGCCGGTGCTGTATGATGTGTCGGCCGATAAATCTCCGCCGCAGTTCTGGGGCGACAAGGATCCGCTGGATGTGCGCTGGTCCGACACGCTGGCGCTGCTACGTGATTCTGCGCCCGAGATTCCCGTGACCGTATGGTGCAACGAAGACGCCCCCCTGATCTGGGGGCAGATCATGCGCGAGATGGCGGGCCTGCCCACGATGGCACCGTTGGACGGCGAATTCGACCTGTTGGAAACGATCATGCGCCCCGAAGGCATGAAACGGTTCAAATCCTATCTCGCGTCCCATCCCGAGATGACAACGGCAGAGCACCCGCGTGTGATCGCGGCGTTTCTGGACAAATACGTGATCGACGACGCGCTTGAGGAAGAGCTGGACATGCCCAGCTGGACCGAAGAGCTGGTCGAAGAGATGACCGAGGTTTACGACGAAGACGTTGCGCGCATTCAGGAAATTCCCGGCGTGCGGGTCATCCTGCCATAGCGGCGGGATCACCGCCTAAGGTCAGCTGTCAAATGGCAGGCTGCGCAGGGTTACGATGCGGGCCTCGTCCCCGATGACCACGTGGAGCGACGCTTGCTTTGCATCCGATGCGATCATCCCGACGCCGATATTGGCCTTGAAACGTTTGGAATAGACGTAGTCGCTAAGCACACCGCGCGGCTGGCCTTTGTCGTCCAGCACGGGAATCGAATGTCCCGCCGCCGTCAGTGGCGCACCCGCGATGACAAAGCCTGACCTTTCCCGTTGCGCGCCTTCATCCGCAATACGGCGCAGCGCCTCTTTGCCGATAAAATCNTCGGGGGTNTCAAGATCGACCAGCTTGCCCAGGCCGATGTCATACGGGGTGCNGGGGTTGGTCTGAAGACGACCATCCGCCCCATAGGACACCAGCCCGCTTTCGATCCGTTCAACGTCATTGGGCGCACCGGGGCGGATNCCAAAGGGCGCGCCTGCGGCCTTTACCNTNGNCCANAGCTCNCCCCCGCGGCTGCTGTCNTGNAGATACANNTCGAAGCCGCCCTGTTTCGACCAGCCCGACCGCGCCAGCACCAGCGGGATATCCCCCAACTGCGTTTGCTTGAAGCCNAAATACCTCAGATCGCGCACCCAGTCGCCGAACAACGCGGTGATCACCGCCTCGGCCTTGGGGCCCTGAACCGCCAGCGGGGATACGTCTGGCTCGGCCACGGTCACGTCCCACCCGCGCTCTGCCGCGATGGCGCTGGCCCATAGGGCGATGTCACTGTCCGCAATCGACAGCCAATAGCGATCCTGCGCCAGCATGAGCAGCACGGGGTCGTTGATAAGCCGCCCCCGATGGTCGCACATGGGCACATAGCGTCCCTGCCCGATCCGGGTTTTCGACATATCGCGCGTGGTCAGATACTGGATCAGCCGCGCNGCATCCGGNCCCGACAGTTCGACCTGCCGTTGCGCCGCGACATCCCACATNGCCACACCGTTCATCAGCGCGTCATATTCCCCCTCGGGGTCGCCGTAATGCGCTGGTATGAACATGTGATTATAGACCGAGAAACAAGCCACGCCGTCTGCGACGGTCGCATCGAAATAGGCGGATTTGCGATTATTCGGGCCAATGCCGATCTGAAACGTCATGGGGGAGATCCTTTTACCAAGGCCCACCGTACCACCCCTGTGCCCTAACCCAAGGCGCGGGGGTCAGGGAACGGCGATACCATCAGGCGGGCGTTCGCTTTTTCTGACACGGCAAAGCCCCGCACATCAACCGGCATCCTCCCAAAGGTTGGGGANGCGCGGGCAATGGCGGGGCCTAGGGTGTGTCTAGGGTGTGAAACGCCCCCTCGGCATCCTCTGCCGAAGGGGCGCGTCGGGTTACTGCGCGGCCAGCAGTTCGGGCACGCTCAGCAGCACCACTTCGTTATCCGCAGCGGCATCCAGCTTGCGCCCGGATGAGAACGGCAGGTTGTTGTCCACGGCGACCATGATGTGCGTCTCGTCCACCCGCATCACGTCCTCGATGGTGAAGAACGGCAGGCTGAACCGCCCTGCCTCGCCGCCATCGGTTTCGATGCGGGCCTTACCCTCNGGGTCGGCGATGTTCATCAGGTCGATCTGGCCGATGCGGCGCACATAGCCCTCGGCATCCACATCGGCGGTATCGATCANCACCACATGNTTGACCATCGCGGGGTTCGGGAAACAATCTGCCTGCGGGTCACCGGCGCATTTCAACGAAGGCTCGCCCTCGCCATTGTCACGCTCGATCACCAGCGCGCGGGTCTCGTCGATAAAGTTGAANTCACCGATCGCCGTGGCCCCTTCGGCCAGCTTGAACTTGAAGCCCTCGCCCGTCCANTCGCGTGCCTCGGGGTCAAAGGCCATGACGCGCAGGAAATCACCTTCGTTCTCGCCGCTCGCAGCCAGCAGAGGTTTCTCGAGCATGGCCCACAGCAAACCCGTTTCAGGCTGCAGCGCCATGCCCTCGTACCCGCCCGAGCGTGGCACGGTCCAATCCGTCCCCTTCACCGATGTGGCCGAGATACCGGGCGTGTCCGGCCCTTTCAGTTGNACACCATCNACCATCGTCGGATAGACGCCCTTGATCCGCCCGTCCAATGTGGCCTCGATCAGATAGGGGCCGAACTCCTCGCCGATCCAGATGCTGTCGCCGACGCGCTGGATGCTCTCCAGATCGAAATCCGCGCCGGTCAGATAGCGGCTGTCTGTCCCGCCATAGGAAATGCGGAAGGGCACTTTGAAATCGGGATCATGCAGAAAAACGGTTTCCTTGATCTCGACCTCGCCTGTGTCGAAATCAGCGTCCATCCGGCTGAAGAACAACAGNGTATCGGGGCTGTTNGCCTTGGAGCCAAAGCCGTTGTCCGTCAGNACATAGACCGACCCNTCCTCGGCACGGTTCATNGCGAAACCGGAAAACCCCTGCAACGGCTGGCCAATGAAGGGCAGGTTCAGCCCCGTCAGCCGTTTGCCATGCAGCCCGCCCGTATCGCCCGGCACCGACATCGGCACACCATTGCGCGCGCCACCAGTGAATTTACCACTGATCCACGCATCCTTCGGCGCATCCGCAGGCGGCGCGACAAGGCTCAGCGCAGGCAGGTAGGCATGGCCCGCAAGCGTGGCATCAAACGTCTCTTGCGCGACAGCGGGGACGGCAAGAAGGGACAGGGCAAGGGGAAAAATAGGGTGTTTCATAAGGGCTCTCCGTTAAAGACGGCCCCTGATGCGCGATTCTGGTAACAGCCGCGTAACGCAAAGGTGACGGTTCCACGACAGGCGCGGAATTGGGGAGAGACGTGATGGAAAGGTGGGATATTGGCGGAGGAGGTGGGATTCGAACCCACGGTACGCTCTCACGCACGCTGGTTTTCAAGACCAGTGCATTCGACCACTCTGCCACTCCTCCGCAGCAAGCACCGCATAGAGGGGTGTCAGCGATTCTGCAAACCTGGAAATGACGCGCACTGTGGCACCGTAACGCAAGACAGCGGCAGCCCGTGTTGGGCGGGTTCCGGCCGGGTGGGGAAATTTGCCGATGCCGTCCTGTCAGCCTTTCCAAAACCCCTGTACCCGCGTTAGTGTAGCGCAAAGACCCCGGCAATGGGGCATCAAACATGCCGTATTGACGGCGCGATCAGGCGGCGGCGGACAACGCCGCGCCAGCAGGCAAGGACGACGGACATGAACAGCCTCAGGCTACACCCTTTTTCTGGCAACCGGCCGCTGCGGTGCACGGTAGGGGTTTTGCTGATGATGACGACTTTGGCGGGCTGCGATGCGGTCGGCAATCTGACCGGCGGTCAGAAAGGCTCTGCTGCGGTGGCGTCCAGCTCGACCAAACTGGTGGAGCGTGACGTCGAAGCGCCCGAGGTTTTCTCGGTCAGTGATCAGGGGCTTTGGGACGGACGCCCCAGCCTTGGCGGTGTCTGGGTCGCGCATCCCGATGTCACAGATCCCGAACGGGTGATCATCCGCAACGAGGCCAATGGCAAATTCGTCATCGGCGCGTTGTTCCGCCGTGAACGCGATCTGCCCGGGCCCAAGCTGCAGATGTCTTCGGATGCGGCGGCGGCCCTTGGTATTCTGGCCGGTGCCCCTGCGCCATTGAACGTCACTGCCCTGCGCCGTCAGGAGGTCGACGACACCCCTGCCCCCGACGCAGCCCCCGAAGGCACGATCGAAACCCCGTCGGAAGTGACAGAAACCACGCTTGATCCGGTCGCTGTCACNGCNGGTGCCGCGATTGATGCNGCCCCCGCTGCGGCNAAACCCGCTGCCCCTACGGCCCCGAAACCCGCGGCACCCAAACCTGCGTCTTCGCTGGCAAAGCCCTTTGTCCAGATCGGCATTTTCAGCGTAGAGGCAAATGCCGAACGCGCGGCCAACCAGATGCGCAGCGCGGGCATGTTGCCCACCGTCAAACGCAGCGAGATCAACGACAAGCCGTTCTGGCGCGTGGTNGTCGGCCCNGCGGCNACGAAATCCGAACTGACCAATTTGCTGAAATCCATCAAGACCGAAGGGTTCTCTGACGCCTACGCCGTGTCGAACTGACCCACCGCCAAAGGAAACTGCCATGATCCGTATTTTTGCAGCCACGATTGCNACCCTTCTGTTGGCCCTGCCCGCGCAGGCGTTCGAGACACAGGCCCGCGCGGCCTATGTGGTCGACCAGACCACCGGCACCGTGCTGCTGACCAAGAACGCGGATGAACCGCTGCCGCCGGCCTCCATGTCGAAACTGATGACGNTGTATATGGCGTTNGAGGCNATCGANCGGGGCAAAAGCAATGGCGGNCTGGACCTGACAGAGGAACTGCCCGTGTCGCAGCACGCCATGTCCTACGGCGGATCGACCATGTTTCTGGACACNACCGACCGCGTAAAGGTCGAAGACCTGCTGCGCGGCATCATCGTGCTGTCNGGCAATGACGCCTGCGCCGTGATCGCCGAAGCGCTGAGCCCCGACGGGTCAGAGGCCGGTTTTGCCCGCCTGATGACCCAGCGGGCGCAGCAGATGGGCATGACCAACTCGACNTTCGCGAACTCCAACGGCTGGCCTGCTGCCGGTCACCGCATGTCGCTGCGCGATCTGGGGCTGCTGGCCACCCGCCTGATCGAGGATTACCCGCAGTACTACCCNATGTTCTCGCAGCGCGAATTCCTGTTTGACGGGCGCGCNCCGCAAAACAANACCAACCGCAANCCGCTGCTGGGGCTTGGCATNGGCGCGGACGGGCTGAAAACCGGCCACACCGAAGAAGCAGGCTACGGGCTTGTCGGCTCTGCCAAACAGGGCGACCGCCGCGTTGTGTTTGTTCTGTCCGGTCTCGAAAGCGCCGCGGCCCGCGCGCAGGAATCNGAATCGATTGTGAACTGGGCCTTNCGCCAATTCTCGCAACGGTCCATGGGCAAAGCCGGCACCATGATTGCCGAAGCCCCCGTGGCGCTTGGNGCGCAGGGTGCCGTTGGCCTTGAACTGGAAAGCGATCTGTCGGTGCTGGTGCCTGTGTCCGGCGGCAGCGATGTCTCGGCCGAGGTGGTNTATACCGGCCCGCTGCGCGCGCCCATCACCAAGGGCCAGAACATCGGCGAACTGGTGCTGACCCGCGGTGACCTGCCAGAGGTACGTGCCCCGCTGGTTGCCCGCGACAGCGTTGCCGCAGGGGGNTTCATGGTCAAACTTGAAGCCGCCGCCCGCCATCTGCTGACCCGGTTGAACGAAGGGCCAGAGGCCGCTTCGTGAGCACCGCGGCCAAGGGCCTGTTCATCAGCTTCGAAGGCATCGACGGCTCGGGCAAATCGACCCAGACCAAATTACTGAAAGACCGNCTTGAGGCCGACGGGCATCAGGTCGTGCTGACCCGCGAGCCCGGCGGCTCCCCCGGGGCCGAGGAAATTCGCGCATTGGTCTTGCAGGGCGATCCCGACCGCTGGTCCGCCCGAACCGAGATCCTGCTGTTCACCGCCGCCCGTCGGGATCACCTTGANCGCACGATCCTGCCTGCGCTCGAGGCGGGCAAGATCGTGATCTGCGACCGCTTTGCCGATTCCACCCGNATGTATCAGGGGCTCAGCCGNGGTGACCTNCGCGGTGCCGTGGACCAGCTGCACAGCCTGATGATCGGCGTCGAGCCCGATGTGACTGTGCTGATCGATATGGACCCCGGCGAAGGGCTCAGCCGNGCCTTGTCNCGCAACACGGTCGAGGAACGGTTCGAGGATTTCGGCGAAAGCCTGCAGGTCGCCATGCGCGCCGGNTTCCTGTCGCTTGCCGCTGAATTCCCCGACCGTTTCGTCACCATCAACGGCGCNCAATCCATCGATGCGGTNGCGGCGGATGTGNTTGCGCAGGTGCGCCCGCGTCTTGATGCGCGCTGACCCCTTTTCCTGCCGCCGCAATCTGCTAGACCACNTGACATGAGTGATGACGCCCCCCAGCCCGACCGTATCGACGGCGCGCGCCACCCGCGCGACACGCCGCAGCTTTTCGGCCAGTCGGCGGCAGAGGCCGCNTTCCTCGATGCNTTCAACTCGGGCAAGCTGCACCACGGCTGGCTGCTGACCGGNCCGCGTGGGGTGGGCAAGGCCACCTTGGCGTGGCGTATTGCGCGGTTCCTGCTGGCCACCCCCGATGCGGAGGACGGCGGCATGTTCGNCNCCCCCGCCCCNACCAGCCTTGATATCGATCCCGACCNCCCCGTCGCCCGCCGCATTGCGGCCGGGGGCGAAGGNGCGCTGAAGGCGATCACGCGCTCTGTTGACGAGAAAACCAAACGGCTGCGCAAGCAGATCGTTGTGGATGACATCCGCAAGCTGAACGGGTTCTTCCAGATGTCCGCTGCCGACGGCGGGCGCCGTGTCGTGATCGTCGACGACGCCGACCTGATGAACCCCAATGCCGCGAACGCGCTGCTCAAGATGCTGGAAGAGCCGCCCGCCCGCGCGATCATGCTGCTGATCAGCCACCGCCCCTCCGGCCTGCTGCCCACCATCCGCTCGCGCTGCCGGACCCTGCGGCTTGGCACCCTGACGCCGGATGATATGGCGCAGGCGCTCGGCCAGTCCGAGGTGGATATTCAAGGCGATCCCGCAGCGCTCGCGGCGCTTTCCGGCGGGTCTGTCGGCGGCGCGCTGTCCCTGTCGCTGATGGGCGGTCTGGCGATGTATGGCGAACTGGTCGCCCTGCTTGATACGATGCCGCGGCTGGACCGCGCCCGCGCGCTCAAACTGGCAGAGGCCGCCGCCGCCCGCGGAGCCGAAGAAAAACTGTCGCTGCTGTTCACGCTGGTGGATCTGCTGATGCTGCGATTGGCCCGCACCGGTGCCCTTGGCCGCCCACCCGAAACCGCCGCCGCCCAGAACGAGGCCGCGGTGCTGACCCGCCTGTCGCCCACCCCCGCCCAAGGACGGGTCTGGGCCGAGACCGCGCAAGACATCGGCACCCGCGCGCGCCACGGGATGGCGGTCAACCTTGACCCTGCCGCACTGGTCCTAGATACCCTGTTCAAGATGGGCGACGCCGCACCGCGCTAGCCCACGCAAGACGAACAGGCAGGACCCCAGGCATGACAGACAGCACCCGCGACATTCACCCGATCACCGACAGTCACTGCCACCTGGACTTTCCCGATTTCGACGGTGAACTGCCCGATGTGATCGCCCGCGCCCAAGCCGCAGGGGTGACACGCATGGTCACCATCTGCACCAAGCTCAAGAACGAACCCGCCGTGCGTGCCATTGCCGAGGCGCATGCCCCGGTCTTCTATGCCGCCGGCACCCACCCGATGAGCGTCGCGACAGAGCCGATGGCCAGCTATGACGACCTGATGGCGCTGACCAAACACCCCAAGATGGTGGGCATCGGCGAAACGGGGCTGGATTACCACTACACTGCCGACAGCGCCGAGGCGCAGCAAGCCAGCCTGCGCACCCATATCGCCGCCTCCCGTGACAGCGGCCTGCCCCTGATCATCCACGCCCGCGACGCCGATGACGATATGGCCCGTATCCTCAGAGAGGAACATGCCAACGGGGCCTACCCTTGCGTGATGCACTGCTTCTCCTCGACGCAGGCGCTTGGCCGTGCGGCGCTGGATCTGGGGTTCTACCTGTCGATGTCGGGCATCACCGCCTTCCCCAAATCCCAGGACCTGCGCGACATCTTTGCCGACGCCCCCCTGGACCGGATATTGGTCGAAACCGACAGCCCCTATCTGGCCCCGCCGCCCCATCGCGGCAAACGCAACGAACCGGCCTTTACCGCCCATACGGCGCGGCGTGGGGCCGAAACCTTCGGCATCGATTACGCCAGCTTTGCCGCGCAGACGCAGGCGAATTTCGACCGGCTGTTTACCAAGGCCGCCCAATATCAGGACGCCGCCTGATGGCCGAGATGAAGATCACCATCCTGGGCTGCGGCTCGTCCGGCGGGGTGCCGCGTCTTGGCGGGCACTGGGGGGCCTGCGATCCGGCCAACCCCAAGAACGCAAGACGCAGATGCTCTATCCTGGTAGAGCGGATCACGGATGCAGGCACGACATCGGTGCTGATCGACACCTCCCCCGATATGCGCAGCCAGTTGCTGGATGCGGGCGTCGGACGGCTGGACGCGGTGTTTTATACCCACTCCCACGCCGATCATGTGCACGGGCTGGATGACCTGCGGATGATCGTGATCAACATGCGCCAACGTCTGCCGGTCTGGGCCGACACGCCCACGCGCGAGGCGCTGCTGGACCGTTTCGGCTACGTCTTCATCCAGCCCCCCGGATCGTCCTACCCGCCCATCCTCGAAATGAACCATATAGATGGCGACGTGACGATCGACGGGCCCGGTGGCACGCTCTGCTTCACGCCCTTTCTGGTGAACCACGGCGGGATGGATGCGCTTGGCTTCCGCGTCAATGATGTGGCCTATCTGCCCGATGTGGCGCAGATCCCCGATGACATCTGGCCCCACCTCAAAGGCCTGCGCTGCTGGATTGTCGACGCGCTGCGCCGTGACCCGCATCCGACCCACAGCCATCTGGCCCAGACCCTCGACTGGATCGAACAGATGGCACCGCAAACCGCTGTGCTGACCAACATGCACAACGACCTCGACTATGACACGCTGGCCGCGGAAACCCCCGACCATATCGAACCCGCCTTTGATGGCATGACCCTGAGCTTTCCGGTCTAGCCCCCGCCCGCGGGGTCTGGACTTCATTTTGCCCTATATACTCCACGGGGGCGTGGGGGTGTGAAACCCCCACTCCGACAGCGCCACCCGCACCCAAGGCCATATCTCTCGTGCAAACGCTTCTCGAAGTCATCCTGCCCGTCTTCTTTGTTATCGGCTTTGGCTATGTCTCTGTCTGGCGAGGGTATTTTCCGGTGTCGGGCATCGACGGGGTCATGCGGTTCGCGCAAAGCTTCGCGATCCCCTGCCTGCTGTTCCAATCGATCGCGCATCTGGATCTATCAGCCTCTTTCGACCCGCGACTGCTGTTCAGCTTCTACACCGGCGCGGCCGTCTGCTTCACGCTGGGTCTGTTCGGCGCGCGCATCCTGTTCAAACGCGACTGGGAAGACTGTGTGGCCATCGGGTTCTGCAGCCTCTTTTCCAACTCGGTCCTGCTGGGGCTACCGATCACGGAACGCGCCTATGGGCCCGAGGCGCTGATCGGGAACTTTGCGATCATCGCCATCCACTCGCCGTTTTGCTACGGGCTGGGGATCACGGTGATGGAGTTCGTGCGCAACCGGGGCCAATCCGGTCCGGCCTTTGCGCGCAATGTGGCGCGGGCGATGTTCCACAATCCGCTGGTTCTGGGCATCCTCGCGGGCTTTGCCGTGAACTTTAGCGGGCTGGCGATCCCCGGTGTGATCGACGACGCGCTGTCGCTGATCGTGCGCGCTGCCCTGCCTGCGGCCTTGTTTGCGTTGGGGGGCGTGTTGATCCAGTACCGCCCCGAGGGCGACAGCAAGACCATCGCCATGGTCTGCCTTTTGGCACTGATCGTGCATCCCGCGATTGTCTGGTTCATGGGCAGCGGCTTTGGCCTGCCGCAGGATCTGTTCCGCTCGGGCGTGCTGACGGCAGCGATGGCACCGGGGTTCAACGCCTATATCTTCGCCAATATGTATGGCCGCGCGCGGCGGGTCGCGGCAAGCTCGGTGCTGGTGGCGACGGTGGGGTCGGTGCTGACCGCGTGGCTCTGGCTCAGCGTGCTGCCATGATGCCCGTGCTCTATTCTTTCCGGCGCTGCCCCTATGCCATGCGCGCGCGGCTGGCACTGCGGTCGGCCCGCCAGCAGGTGCAGCTGCGCGAGGTCGTGCTGCGCGACAAGCCCGCCGCCTTTCTGGCGACCTCGCCCAGTGGGACGGTGCCCTGTCTGGCGCTGGATAGGGGCGAGGTCATTGACGAAAGCCTCGACATCATGATCTGGGCTCTGCGCCGACACGATCCCGAAGGGCTGCTGAACATGCCTGACGCCGGATGGGACTGGATCAGCCGCTGCGACGGGCCGTTCAAACAGGCACTGGACCGCACGAAATACGCCACCCGCTACCCCGACGCCGATCCGGAGGCAGAGCGGGCCAAAGCCGCCGCTCATCTGACGGCGCTGGACGCGCAAATTGGCACCTATATTTTCGACACCCCCAGCCTTGCCGACATGGCGATTGCCCCCTTCGTGCGGCAGTTCGCCTTCATCGACAAACCCTGGTTCGACGCGCAGCCCTGGCCGCAGTTGCAGGCGTGGTTGGACCGTTTCCTGACCGCGCAGGCCTTTACCGCCGTGATGGATAAATACCCGCAATGGGCAGAGGGCGACGCGCCTACGGTCTTTCCGGCCTAGGCCGAAAAACCCTTCGCCCCGCCCCCGCGTACGCTGCATCGCGGCACAAGTTACCCTACGTCACAAAGCCGCGCCGCCACCCTGACAGCCGTCAGGCAGGTTGCCACAGCGGCGTACACGCTCCTAACCTCGGGTCGTGGTCCCACCGGATCACAACAACCGGGAGGAGATATAATGAAACATTTCAGATCAGGTCTGGTCGCCGGGGCGCTGGCCCTTGGCACCGCCTTTGCCACCCTAACCCCCGCATGGGCCCAAGAGCTGCCCCGCGGCGATGCGACCGCTTTGGGGTTCGACCCTGACCGGCTGGCGCGGATGGATGCCACCTTTGGCGCGCTGGTCGACAAGGGGATGACGCCGGGGGCCGTGCTGATGCTGATCCGCGACGGTCAGATCGCGCATCTGTCCACCATGGGCAAACGCACCCCCGACGGGGAGCCGATGACCGAAGACACGCTGTTCCGCATCTACTCCATGACCAAACCCATCACATCCGTCGCCGCGATGATGCTGGTCGAAGAAGGCAAACTGCTGCTCAACGCGCCCGTTTCAACCTATCTGCCCGCCTATAAAACCCTGACCGTGGTCACCGGTGAGAAAGACGCCGAGGGCAAGCCCGTGACCCGCCCCGCCAAAGGCGTGATGACCGTCCGCGACCTGATGCGCCATACCTCGGGGCTGACCTATGGCTTCTTCGGGGCCGGTCCCGCGCGCGAGGCCTATAACGCGGCCGGGGTCGCCTCGCCCGAGAACACGGCAATCGAACAGGCCAATCTGCTGGCGTCCCTGCCGTTGGAGCATGACCCCGGCACCACATGGGAATACTCCCGCGCGACGGATGTTCTGGGCGCGGTGGTAGAGGTCGCGTCAGGCCAGACGCTTGAAGAATTCATGAAGGCGCGTATTTTCGATCCGCTGGGGATGGAGGATACGGCCTTCTACATCGATGACGCTGCGGATTTCCCGCGGATCGCCGAACCCTTCGCCGATCAGGCCAAACTGGGCAGCCGCGATGTTTTTGACCCGCGCGTGCGCAAGCCGAACCAGTCGGGCGGCGGCGGGCTGATGTCCACGGTGCATGACTATGCCAAATTCGCGCAGATGATGCTGAATGGCGGAGAGTTGAACGGCACGCGGTTGCTGTCGCCTAAGTCGGTGCAGCTGATGACCTCGAACCACCTTGAGGGCATCAAACCCGGCAAATACTACCTGCCCGGCCCCGGCTACGGCTTTGGTCTGGGGTACGCTGTGCGACTTGAAACCGGCAACGCCCCGTCAATGGGCTCCGCCGGTGAATACAACTGGGGAGGTGCCGCGGGCACCGGCTATCACGCGGACCCTGCCGAAGATATGATCGCGCTGCTGATGATCCAGTCACCTGCCAATCGGGGGCCGCTGCGGCTGATCTTCAAGAACCTCGCCTTTAGCACGCTGGCCGACAGCCGCGTCGACGACTGACCTCGCGGGGCCACGCGCCCTGCCCCATACCCTCGCACAAAAGGCCCCTGACGTCGGGGCCTTTTGTCGTTCAGCACGACAGATCGCTGGCTTGCGACACGGAAACCCCCTAAAATTTCACACCGGCCATTGTCAGCGAGATGGTCCGCGTTACGTCATCTCTTTGATTATAAAGGGTTCACATTGTGGCAACAGAAACACTCGGCGCGCTAAATCCTGTAACTGCGATCGCATTGGTCGGCGCGATCGGGGTGGGGTCTCAATGGATCGCATGGCGGCTGCGCATGCCCGCCATCGTGCTGATGCTGGTGGCCGGCATCCTGATCGGGCCGGTTCTGGGCATCTTCGATCCCGCACGGGATATCGGGCCGTTGATGGGGCCGATGATCTCTATCGCCGTGGCGATTATCCTGTTCGAGGGCGGTCTGTCGCTGAACTTTCACACGCTGCAGGACGCGGTCGGCGGTGTCCGGCGGCTGGTCTATATCGGCGCGCCCCTTGGTTGGCTGATGTCGGCGCTGTCGCTGCATTATGTGGCGGGGCTCAGCTGGTCCAGCTCTGCCGTCTTTGGCGGGATCATGATCGTGACCGGCCCCACGGTCATCGCGCCGCTGTTGCGCACCGCGCGGCTGTCGCGCCGCCCTGCCACCCTGCTGCAATGGGAGGCGATCCTGAACGACCCCATTGGCGCCTTGGCCGCTGTGCTGGCCTTCGAGGTCGTCATCGCCCTGAACACCGCCACAACAGCGTCCGAGGCGATGCTGGAGCTGTTTATCGGTGCCGCCGTCGCCACTGCCGCTGGTGTCGCTGCGGGGATCGGCCTGTCGCGCGCCTTCAAACGCGGCTGGGTGCCCGAGTATATGAAGGTGCCCGTGCTCTTTGCCCTGCTGCTGGGGGTCTTTGCCGCGTCCGATGCCGTGCTGCATGAAAGCGGGCTGCTGGCGGTGACCATCATGGGGATCGTGATCGCAAACTCCAAACTGCCCAGCTACGAGGAAATGCGCCGCTTCAAGGAACATGCCACCGTGCTGCTGGTGTCGGGCGTGTTCATCCTGCTGGCCGCAGGGCTGGATGTCGAGGCGCTTGGCAATCTTGACTGGCGCGCGGCGGCCTTTGTGGCTGTGGTGGTGCTGGTCGCACGGCCTGTGACGGTGTTTATCTCGCTCATCGGGTCGGGCATCCCGTTCCGCGAAAAACTACTGGTGGCCCTGACCGGACCGCGCGGCGTCGTGCTGGTCGCGGTCGCGGGTCTGTTCGGCGAACGCCTGCTGAGCCTCGGGTTCGAGGACGCCGCCCTGATCGCGCCGCTTGCCTTTGCGCTTGTGGCGGTGACCGTGGTGGTCAACGGCTTCACCCTCGCCCCCTTTGCGCGGCTTTTGGGGCTGACCGGTGCGGACACGCCCGGCGTGGTGATCATCGGCGGATCGGACTGGACAACGCAGCTGGCCGAAGTGCTGAAGACAGCGAAGATTCCGGTACTGATGACCGACCCCAACTTCATCCGCCTGCGCAAGGCGCGCGCGGCGGGGATCGATACATTTTCGGGCGACATTCTGTCAGAGGCGGCAGAGCAGCGCGTGGAACTCGTCAGCTATGCCACGCTGATCGCTGCCACGGATAACGACGCTTACAACACGCTGGTCACCACCGACCTGGCACCGGAATTCGGCCGCGAGAATGTGTTTCAGGTGATGCGCGAGAAATCCGAAAGCAGCCGCCACCAGCTGCCCCGCACCCTTGGCGGTCGGCCCTTGGGGCTAGAGGCGACCCATGCGGAACTGCGTGATCTGATCGCCCAAGGCTGGCGCTTCCGCAGCACGCGTCTGTCCGAGGAGTTCACGCTGGAAGACTGGCGCGCCGAAAGCCCCGAGGCGCGGCTGCTCGCCCAGATTACCACCAGCGGCGAGATCAAGTTCATGCGCAAGAACGAGGAGTTCAAGGGCGGCGATGGCATCCATGTTATCGCTCTTCGCCCGCCCGAGGAGTGATCAGACCACACCCACCCGCGCAGCATACTATCTGCGCGGGTATTTCAGCTTTGCATTAACCTTAATTGGACCATTTTTTCGCCACACCGGTCAGGCAGTTGCTTCAGTCATGTAGGTAACCAACTGAAAAGGCACATCTATGTTAATAAGTTCACTTTTCTCTGGCGGCAGCCAGCAGTCTCAGCCCAAAGGGGCCGAGAAACAGAAAGATAAGTCCGAGACCGGTAACACCGAAAAGAACAACGCCAAAGCCAAAGACGAACAGCCGGCCGCGCAAGAGACGCAGCCCACCGCTGAAACTGCCCCTGCGCAGTCGTCTCAGGCCGCCGCCCCTGCGCAGAAAGCGCAA
>NZ_NHBI01000037.1:0-13071 GCF_002167505.1 Sulfitobacter sp. TMED3
CGGCAGCAGCAGCACCGACAGATGCCCGCGCGCCCGCACCCAGACCTTCGGTCACTTTGATGCCCAGCTGAACGCGGCTTTCCGCTTTGGCTTGCTGCAACGCTTGCGCGTCTGTGTTGGCAACCACGAAATCAACACCATCGAGTTCTTTCTCGATCATGTTGTTCACGGCGTTGCCGCCTGCCCCGCCAACACCAAACACTGTGATGCGGGGTTTCAGGTCGCCCTGTCCGGGCATTGAAAGATTAAGGGTCATGAGCCATCCGCCTGTATTGTTTAGCTCGCTTACGGAGCATTTTTTGTGCAATCCCCCTTATTGTATAGGGAGAACGCCCATGCGTCACCTAGAAAACACGGTTTTGACACATTATATGGGCGTTTTTTTGCCGGTTTTCTCATGATTTCGACGCGCGCACCGCATCTGGGGGTTACCAGTTGTCGCGGAACCACTTGACAGCGCGCTTCAACGACCGGGATGGGTAGCGGTCGGCGGGAATGTCAAAGTCCCACCACTCGTCCTGCGGGTGCGCGGCGAAAAGCGCCAACCCTACGGCAGAGGCGAAACCCGGACCGGTTGCGGCTTGCGGCAGGCCATGCACGCGCAGCGGGCGGCCCAAACGGACCTGTTGGCCCAAAATCTTGCTTGCCAGACCATCAAGGCCCGGAATCTGACTGCCGCCGCCGGTTAGGACGATCTGCTGGCTTGGCAGGTGGTCAAAGCCCGCGGCATCCAGACGGGCGCGGACTTCTTCCAGAATTTCTTCGACACGGGGGCGCATGATGCCGATCAGCTCGGCACGGCTCACGGTGCGACGGTCGTGTTCGTAATCCCCGGTGTCGCCACCGATATCGATCATCTCGCGGTCGTCCATGCCTGTCGCATGCACCCCGCCATAGAAGGTCTTGATCCGTTCAGCATTGGCCGTCGGCACCTGCAACCCCATAGAGATGTCAGAGGTGATGTGATCCCCGCCCATGCGCACGCTGTCGGCATAGATCATGTGTTTGCGAATGAAGATCGAAACAGAGGTCGACCCGCCGCCAAGATCGATACAGGCGGCACCAAGCTCTTGCTCGTCCTCGACCAGCGACGAAATCCCCGAGACATAGGCCGAAGACGCAACGCCCGCCAGTTCGAGGTCACAGCGTTTGATGCAATGGGCAAGGTGTTGAACCGCCGCCGCGTCCACGGTCAGCATATGCATATCGACCGACAGGGTATTGCCCAATTGGCCGCGCGGATCGGACAGGCCCGACCGGTTATCCAGCGCAAAGTTCACCGGCTGAGCATGCAGCACTTCGCGGCCCTCGCCGTATTCGGGCACGTCGCAATTGGCCAGAACCTGCGCGACATCCTGCTCGGACACGACCTGCCCTTCCAGATCCAGCTCGGCATCCAGACCGTAGCTGCGCGGTTCAGCCCCCGAGAAACAGGCGATCACGTGATCCACACGGATGTTCGCCATTTTCTGCGCCGCCTGCAGCGCGGTACGCACAGCGCGTTCGGTTTCCTGCATGGCGCAGATCTCGCCAAAGCGGACCCCGCGCGACCGTGTGGTCGCAGCCCCGATCACGCGAAAACCGGATTGCCCCGCGAGCGACCCGATCTCGCCCTCTTCAGAGACGCGGCCCGTGCCGTCAAACCGCAGCACCAGGCAGGCGATCTTTGACGTGCCCACATCCAGAATAGCCACCACGCCGCGTTGCATCGCAAGCTTACGCATGTGGCGCATGGATCGCTGACTATCGTATAGGTCCATCATCTTTTCACTGTCCCGAAATCTGCCTGATGCGCCACAATTCTTGTGTGGCGTCCTTGTTCATTTGCACGGTGGGCCGTTGGGCCAACCGCATGTCTACCCGCGCGACGTCGCGGGCCAGCACATCCTGTGCGCCTTCCAGCGCGATCACCCGCTCCAGCGCCTGAACGGCCTGGGTTTCGGGCAGCAAGATACGCTGTTCACGGTCAAGAACGACGTCCCATCGCCGCTCTCCCATGCGTACCAACCCGCGCAGCCGCTCCCCCAACGGAGCCGCCGTGCGGATCAATTCAAGCGCTTCGCTCACGCGCTGGTTCGCCGCCTCGCCTACCACAAGGGGCAGGTCCGTGCGATCGCCACGCGATGCAACCTGGCCGATGGGGCTTCCCTCGGCGTCGATCAGCAGCAGCCCATCCTGGCTGCGCCAAACGGCGACCGGCACCCGTGGCTGTACCGACACCTGCAACACGCCGCCCGGCTTCACCCGCAGCGACGCCTGCTTGACGCCGGGAAGATCGGTGATCGCCTGCCGCAATGCAGGCAGATCAAGATCAAAGGAGCTGGTTGGAAATTCGACAGGCACAGCGGCACGCACGTCGGCGGCCAAAACGCCTTCGACACCATCAATCGCCATCAGCTTGACCATAAATTCAGGGCGCTGCTGAATGCTGGTGCGGGCATTGGCATAGACATCGGCCAACTGGCCGCGCCGTGCTTCGTCCGACAGATAGATTGTCCCCGCTGCCAAGGCCAAGCAGAACGGCACCCCGACGCGCAGCCCGAAACGGAACGTCGGCGTCAGCATCAAGCGCTGCATGCGCCACGCCCACCGTGACGGTGCGGGATCTGCCTTGGCCGGCTTGGCGGGTTTGACGCGTTTGATCAACGATTGCATGACGCGTCCTCTACCATCCAGGCGCAGAGCTCGCCAAAGGAAATGCCAACCGCCTGCGCCTGTTCGGGCGACAGCGACGTGGGGGTCATGCCGGGCTGGGTGTTGGTTTCCAGCAGGAACAGCCCCGCGGCCCCCTTGCTTTCATCCCAACGGAAATCCGTGCGGCTGACACCGCGACAGCCAAGCGCGTTATGCGCCCGCAGGGCGTAATCCATGCAGAGTTCAAAAATCTCGTGCGGGATATCGGCAGGGACCACATGGGTCGACCCGCCCGCCTTGTACTTGGCGTCGTAATCATACCAACCCGTCGTGTGGATGTCGGTCACGGTCAGCGCACGTTCGCCCATCACGGTGGTGGTCAGTTCGCGACCAGGGATGAATTTCTCGACCATGACCTCGGCAGGCATGGCATCATCCAACTGTGGCGGGCCGTTGTTTTCAATCTCGACAAGGTAAACACCGACGGATGACCCTTCGTTGTTCGGCTTGACCACATAGGGCGGGTCCATCACATGGGATCCCCGCACGGTCGCCGCCGATACGATCAAGCTTTCCACCACAGGCAAACCCGCGGCACGAAAAACTTCTTTGCTGCGCTGTTTGTCCATCGCAAGGGCAGAGGCCAGCACGCCGGAGTGCGTGTAAGGCAGGCCCATCCATTCCAGCAAACCCTGCACGCAGCCGTCTTCGCCCCAGCGGCCATGCAGACAATTCAGAACGACATCGGGTTGAGCAGCGCCCAGATCGGCACAAAGGTCGGGGCCGCAATCGACCTCGATGACTTCGAAACTCCGGTCCCGCAAAGCCGCTGCGCAGGCGCGCCCTGTTGACAGAGACACCTCGCGTTCCGCCGAGGGGCCACCCAACAATACTGCAACTCTCGGGGGTGTCCTGCTCGACAATCCCACTCAATCTGCCTTTTTAAATGGGCCTGTTGCGACCCTTATTCATTCTATAGCGGGCCTTTTGCAGGCCCTGAATCATGACGCTCGAACGTTTATTTTTCGCCGATCCGCATAATTTCCCACTCTAGCGTAATCCCGCTAGAATCGTAAACCTTTTTTCGCACCATTTCACCCAATGCTTCAAGGTCTGCTGCCGTTGCGGAACCCGTGTTGATCAGGAAATTCGGGTGTTTCGGGCTCATCTGTGCGCCACCCAAGGTGGCACCGCGCAAACCGGCGTCGTCAATGACTTTCCACGCCTTCAGATCGTGGCGGTCATCCGCCTGCCCCGTGCTGGAAAACCCCGCCGGATTGCGGAACGTCGACCCCGCGCTGCGGTCCTTGGTGGGTTGGGTTTCGTCGCGTTTGCGCAGCTGGTCCTCCATCCGCGCGTGCAGCGCTTGCGCCTCGCCTTTGGGGGGCGCGAAACGGGCAGCGGTGATGACATATCCGTCTGGCAAAGCGGTCTGACGATAGGCAAATTGCAGATCGTCCGGCCCAAGCGTGACCTGTTCGCCTGTGCGGGTGATCGCGTCTGCGCTGATGAAATAATCAGCAGTATAGGCACCATAGCAGCCCGCGTTCATCCGCACCGCGCCGCCAATGCTACCCGGGATTGTGCGCAGGAAGGTCAGGTCCAGCCCCGCGTCTGCTGCCTTGCGCGCGACATGGGCGTCCAGCGCCGCGGCACCTGCGGTGACGATTCCATCCTCGCAACTGATGGTGTTGAACCCGCGCCCCAGCCGGATCACCACAGCGCGCAAGCCGCCGTCGCGCACGATCACATTCGACCCGACCCCCATCGCCATGACCACGACATCGGCGGGCAGCGCCTTCATGAAAGCCGCCAGATCATCCGCATCGGCAGGCTGGTAGAAATAATCAGCAGGGCCGCCCACGCGCAGCCAGGTCAGATCAGCCAAGGGGCGGTTTTGCGTCAGCTTACCGCGCATATCGGGAAAGGAAATATCTGTCATGCCCATCGCCTAGCCCGCTTTGGGAGGGAGGTCAATTTTCCACATGCGACCGACGCGCGCCAAAAACCGCCCAATCAATCAGGCCGGTTCGCCCGCAGCTCGCGCGTGATACGGCCGGCCAGCCATCCTGCAAGAAACGCGCAAACCGCATAGCCCGTGGCAGCGGCTTGCGCCATGAACACCGGACGCTCCAGCGGTTTCGCGCCAAGGCCCCAGATCATCCACGCCCAGTTCAGCGCGAGCCCCGCCAGCAGGACCAGCACAAAGCCGCCATACCGGCGCATCAGCCCGCACCAGCCCGCGGCAAGCATCCACACCACGAGGATGCTGATCAGGATCACCAGCGTCAGGTTCACTTTGCGGCATTCCGCACAGCAGCGCCGCGCAGCCAGCGCATCAGATAGATCACCGGCCAGCGCAACACCGAACACCCGCCCGCGAACACCAGCATCCCGACCCAAGGGCCATGCTGCATGGTGACAAACCCCAGGACGGGGATGCCGACGGCAATCAGCACATAGGCGCTGCGCCAATGCTGGTCAGAACTGGGCGTCATCGCCAACACATTGGCAACGACCGCCCAAAAACAGGCAAGAACCAGTGATATACTCATTTTGGAACCTCCGGGTTTTGTCCGCGCAGCTTGGCCAGCAAAAAGCGCAAGGGATTGCGGAACATGGACACAAAGGCAGCAAGAGCAAGCAGGCTATAGAGCCAGCCCACCTGAAGACCGATCAGGATGATCAGCACCGGTGCGGCAATCAGCAGGATCACACCGGGAATATATTGCAGACGCATGGGCAGCGTCGCCACCGTGGCCGAGCAAAAGACCCACAGGATGCAAGCCCAAAGCAAGGTCATGACCGGCCCCCGTATGATGGGGTCCGCGCCATTCAGACGGCTTCCTTCTTCAAGGCTTCAAGCGCGGCAGGCAAGGCGTTGGCCCAGGTGCTGATTGTCCCTGCCCCAAGGCAGACAACCATATCCCCCGGCCCTGCCTGTTCGCGCACGAGTCGCGCCAGATCATCCTCGCTTTGGACGGCGCGGGCGTGGCGGTGACCATGACGGATCAACCCTGCGACCAGATCATCGCGCCCTGCGCCCTCGATCGGGACCTCGCCCGCGGCATAGACCTCGGCGATGCCAACGACATCGGCATCGTTGAAACAGGCGCAGAATTCCTCGAAATGGTGGTGCAAGCGGCTGTAGCGGTGGGGCTGGTGGACCGCGATCACGCGCCCTTCGGTGGCCTGACGTGCGGCTTTCAGCACGGCGGTAATCTCGACCGGGTGGTGACCGTAGTCGTCGATGATCGTCACGCCATCCACTTCGCCCACTTTGGTAAAGCGACGGTTCACGCCGCCGAACCCGGCAAGCGCGGCACGGATTTCTTCGGTTTTCATGCCAAGGTGGCGCGACACGGCAACCGCCGCCATCGCGTTTGACACGTTGTGATCTCCGGGCATCGGCAGGCTGCAATCCTTGATCGTGATGCCTTCGGTCTGGAACATGATATCGAAATGCGCCACGCCCGCCTTGTAGTGAAGGTTGACTGCCCGCACGTCGGCCTGGGTGTTGAAGCCATAGGTCATGACACGGCGGTCGGTGATCTTGCCGACCAAAGCCTGCACCTCGGGGTGGTCAATGCAGCAGACCGCCAGCCCGTAGAAAGGAATGTTCGAGACGAAATCCAGAAACCCTTTGCGCAGAGTATCGAAGTCGCCCCAATGCTCCATATGCTCGGGGTCGATATTGGTCACGATGGCAATGGTCGCGGGCAGACGGTTGAAGGTGCCGTCGGATTCATCCGCTTCGACCACCATCCATTCGCCCTGCCCCATACGTGCATTCGAGCCATAGGCGTGGATGATCCCGCCATTCACGACAGTAGGGTCGATCCCGCCGTTGACCAGCAGTTCAGCCACCATCGTCGTTGTGGTGGTCTTGCCGTGGGTTCCCGCCACCGCGATGTTGGATTTCAGGCGCATCAGCTCTGCCAGCATCTCGGCGCGCCGCACGATGGGAAGGCCCGCCACCCGTGCGGCATCCAGTTCAGGGTTGCCCGGCTTGATCGCCGAAGAGATCACGACCACGGCGGCCCCTTCGATGTTCGCGGCCTCCTGCCCTTCGAAGACCGTCGCGCCAAGGTCCACCAGACGGTCGGTGATCTTGGTCGATTTCAGGTCCGACCCCTGCACGCGGTAGCCGTGATTCAACAACACCTCGGCAATGCCGGACATGCCGATACCGCCAATACCCACGAAATGGATCGGGCCCACATCGGTGGGGAGCTTCGTGGCTGCGTTCATCGTTTCTTTCCTTCGGTTGCCAGGGTTTCCACCATCTGGGCGAGTTCTTCTGCGGCGTCCGGCTTGGCGACAGAAAGGGCGGCGCGCGCCATCTGCTGTGCGCCCTCAGCATGGGTCAGCACCATTTCGATCTGGGCCCGCAGACTGTCGGGGTTGGCCATGTTTTCGGGCACCATGATCGCGGCACCGGCGTCCACCAATCCACGGGCATTGGCCGTCTGATGATCGCCCGTCGCCGCCGCAAAGGGGATAAGGATCGACGGCCGCCCGATGATAGAGATATCGGCAACGCTCGACGCGCCAGCGCGGCTGATCACCAGTTGGGCTTCGGACATGCGCCGCGGCACGTCATGGAAAAACGGTTGCACATCGGCATTGATCCCGTTTTCGGCGTAAAAGGTAGCAACCCGCTGGCCGTCCTCGTCCCGCGCCTGATGGCTGACACGAATATTGCGCAGCAGTTCCATCGGCAGATCGGCGATGGCGGGGGGGATCACTTCGCTTAAGATGCGCGCGCCCTGGCTGCCGCCCATCACCAACAGCTCCATCGGGTAGTCACCCGGCGCGATATAGCCCGCGCCCGCACGCTCCAGCACCGCGGCACGCACCGGATTGCCGGTGTGTTCGGCGCTGACACCATCGGGCAATGTGGTCGGCCATGTGCCGCAGGCCACGGCATCGACATGTTTGGAAAACAGATCATTGACCCGACCGAGCACGCCATTCTGTTCGTGGATCATCCGAGGCTTGCGCAGCACCCAGGCCGCTGTCAGCGCGGGGATCGACGGATACCCGCCAAAGCCGACAACCACATCGGGCTTGTCGCGCAGCATACCGAAAATGCCGCCAAGCACACCGCCCAGAATACGAAACGGCGCGATGGCCTTGGCCACCAGACCGCCGCGCGCGAAAGTGGCGCTGCTGACCTGCTGAATCTCGACCGCCTCGGGGAAACCGCCGGTATAGCGCGCACCCCGCGCGTCGGTGGACAGCTTTACCCGCCAGCCCCGCGCCAGCATGACTTCGGCAAGCGCTTGGGCGGGAAACATATGCCCGCCCGTCCCCCCTGCGGCGATGACCAGCAGCGGCGCCGTCATCGGGCGCGGCTCCGGCCCAATAGATCAGAGATCTGGCCCTGTGGTCGGGTCCGGGTAAACGCCAGCAACATGCCCACGGCGATGCCAGAGGCAATCACCGACGACCCGCCGTAGCTGACGAACGGCAGCGTCATACCCTTGGCGGGCAGCAGACGCACAGCCACGCCCATATTGATCATCGCCTGCACGCCGAACATGCAGGCCAGCCCGGTGCCGGCCAGACGGATAAAGGGATCACGCTCGCGCACCAGACGCAGCAGCGACCGCACCACGATCACGGCGTAAAGCGCGATCACACACATCACCAGGATCAGGCCGTATTCTTCGGCAGCAACGGCGATGATGAAATCGGTATGCGCATCGGGCAGCGACCATTTCACCTGCCCCTCGCCCACGCCGACCCCGAACAGACCGCCTTCGCGGATCGCATCGGTGGCATAGCCAAGCTGCGTGCGCGGATCGATGTCGGGCGACAGGAACCCATCAATCCGNCGGGCAAAGTGTTCAGAGTTGGAATAGGCAAAAGTCCCCGCCAAGACGACCAGCCCGGCCATGCCCACCAGCAGCACCAGCGGCGCACCGGCNACGAAATACATGACCCCCCAGCCGAACAGNACCAGACAGGCCTGACCAAAGTCGGGCTGCAACGCCAGCATCANCACGATGGAAATACACAGCGCAAAGGACCANGTTTTGCCCGGAGGGCCNTTGATCTCGAGCGCGGCNGCCATCATCCACGCCGCCACAACGACAAAACCGGGCTTGAGGAACTCTGACGGCTGGAAGGACGCAAAGCCCATGGAATACCAGCGCACAGCGCCTTTGCCAAAGTCNGTGCCAAAGAACGGNAGCAANGCCAGCGCCACAAAGGACACCAGAAANCCGACAATCGCCAGACGCCGCACCANCACCGGCGTCATCATCGANGTCAGCACCATGGCAATCACGGCAAGCACACCGAAAACAGCCTGTCGCTGCACATAGTGAAAAGAGTCAAAGCCGTTTTTCGCGGCCAACGGCGGNGAGGCCGCCAGCCCCAGCAACATGCCCACGGCAAACAGCAGGAGGATGCAGGACATCGCCCATTTGTCGATCGTACGCCACCATTTGGGAAGAATCGGTTCGCCNTCCCGAACGGGAACCGCGCCATAGACCATTTCTGTCATGGGACCTGCCTTACACTGCCTCGTTCCGCCCCTTTTCGGGGTCTAGCTTGCAGTGTAGCGCGAAAGGTCACGCGGGGCTAGTNTGTTTTAACCAGCCCCGCGCAAAGCTGCCTATGCCCCGGCGTGCGTGCCGCGGATCGGATAGTCGTTGTCACGCACAAACTTGATCCCGTTCAGCAGCCCCTCCAGATCAGGCCGCGCGAAGGGCGCGTTCGAGATGTCGAGGATCTGGATATTGCCGTCNCCATTCACCACNAAGACGCCNGGCTCTGCGAAGGGCTGATCGGTTTCTTGCGGGCTGCGCGGGTCAGAGACATAGAGCCCCAGTTCGCGCATCTGNGCGATGCTCATGTCATAGCCGATGGTCAGNGACAGATCCTGCTCTTGCGCCATCTCGCGCGCCTTGTCTTTCGGNTCACCCGACACGGCAACAACGTCCACACCTGCCTTGTTGAAATCCGCGACCAGCCCGTCCAGCGTCGACAGGTATTTTTTGCAGATCGGGCANTGCAGACCGCGATAGACGACCACCAGTTGCCAGTCATGATCGCCCCGCGGNGTGCCAAGGGTCAGCATGCCGCCTTGNAGCTCTGCCACGGTCAGTTTCGGGAATGCGTTACCTGCGTCCAATACGTTCATCGGGTCTCTCCTTTAATTGCTTCGTCACTCCCGGAATTAGTCTTCATGCGCCGGGTTACCACCNNGCTCACGGCCACTTGACCGGCTTNCGTGGCGGGGGCTATGGCGGGGCCATGCAATATGACACGGTAATTTTAGGCGCAGGGGCCGCAGGCATGATGTGCGCGGCCCACGCAGGCGGATCGGTGCTGGTCGTGGATCACGCCAAAGCACCGGGCGAGAAAATCCGCATTTCCGGCGGCGGGCGCTGCAATTTCACCAATATGCACTGCACGCCTGATGCCTTCATCTGCGCCAACCCCCATTTCGCCAAATCGGCGCTGGCGCGCTATACCCAGTGGGATTTCATCGAACTGGTAGACGCGCATGGGATCGCGTGGCACGAAAAGACCCTCGGCCAGCTCTTCTGCGACACCTCCGCCAAAGAGATCGTCGCCATGCTGCACGGCCTGATGCAAAAAGCCGGTGTTGACCTGCGGCTGCACAGCACGCTGACAGATATCGCCGCGCGTGATGCCGGATATAGCATGACCTTGCACACGCCCGACGGCACCACGCCGATCACNACGCGCAACTTTGTCGTTGCCTCTGGCGGGAAATCCATCCCCAAGATGGGGGCGACGGGGCGCGCCTATGAAATCGCCGCGCAGATGGGTATCCCCGTCACCGACACGCGGGCGGGGCTGGTGCCCTTCACCTTTTCCGACGCCCGTTTCGCGCCCATCTCCGGCACCGCGACACCCGCGCGGGTTNCGACCCAAGGCCCCGCCTTTGACGAAGCTTTGCTGTTCACCCACCGTGGCCTCTCCGGCCCTGCCGTGCTGCAAGCTTCAAGCTACTGGACCGAAGGCGCGCCGATCACGGTGAACCTGCTGCCCGACAGTGATCTGCTGGCCAAGCTGCGCAGCCAACGCCAGACCTATGGCCGCCGCAACCTGACGACAGAGCTTTCCCACCACCTGCCCGCGCGGCTGGTGGATCATCTGTCGGGGATCATGGACCTTGGCGGCAACCTCGCCGATTGGTCGGATGCAAAACTCGGCACCCTGATCGACAGGCTGTCGCATTGGGTGATGACCCCTTCTGGCACCGAAGGCTACCGCACCGCCGAAGTCACCCTCGGCGGGATCGACACCGACGCGCTGTCCTCCAAAACANTGGAGGCCAAGACACGNCCCGGTCTCTACTTCATTGGCGAGGCCGTCGACGTGACCGGATGGCTGGGCGGCTATAACTTCCAATGGGCCTGGTCNTCCGCCATGGCCTGCGCCGCANATATCGCACNGAAACAGTAATTTCCAAATGGCCCTAAATCCCGGGGGAGCCGCCATAGGCGGCGGGGGCAGCGCCCCTNGCCCGACACCATCGACCCAAAGCTNTCATCGACGCATGGAAGCGACCCCGCAATGCAGCTTCCCCAATGCAGACATGCGCCACACTATCGGTAAATTCAGAAAGGAAGACCATGCGTGACCCAGAAACCGACAAGGCCAACGTCATCGCCTTTTACGAAATGATGTTCAATGATTGCCGCCCCGCCGACGCCATCGCGCGCTACGCCGGAGCGCAGTACATTCAGCACAATCCCCATGTGGCGGACGGCAAGGCGGCCTTCGTTGACTATTTCGAACGGATGGCCCGCGANCATCCGGGCAAACATGTCGAGGTCAAGCGGTCATTCGTGGACGGCNATCATGTGATCCTGCATTGCCATCAGCTATGGCCCAACGGTCCCGATTATGCAGGGATGGACATTTTCCGTCTCGATGATCAAGGCAAGATCGTCGAGCATTGGGACGTGCTTCAGGAAATGCCTGTACAAAGTANCAACGACAACGGGATGTTTTGATNCAATNAATGCCGTGCGAGCACAGCANTGAAAGGNCAAAGCTATGCGTTGGCATTTTTNCCAAGNNCCGNGCCGCAAGCCCTTNAACAGCGTCGACAATCAACGTGCCGCCANNCCCAACAAGCGTCNCAGTTATANGAACTTGTNACANNAGGCATGTTAAGTTCTTNCTTGAGGTTGGCGGTACNTTGCCAGTTTTTGAGACAGTATTGGCACCNCCCTATACGCGCCGCGCCGCTTGCCAGACCAAGGGCGCAAGCACGANGGCAATGAAGGGAAACATCAAGAGATTGATGAGATGCCATCCCGACGCNTGCATCANNGCGCCGGAAAAGAACGAAAGCGCCGCGACTGTGCCGAAAACGGCGAAATCATTCAGCCCTTGGGCACGCCCGCGCTCGGCCTCTGTATGCGCGGCAGCTACCATCGCAGTCGCTCCGATAAAGCCAAAGTTCCATCCGATCCCAAGAAGGATGAGAGANATAAAGAAATGCCTCAGATCCAGACCGGTTAGCGCAACAGCACCTGAAATGCCGATGATGATCAGGCCAGCGGCGGTGACCTTTTCCTTGCCGAACCGGGCGATCAGCTTGCCCGTCACAAGGCTTGGCGCGAACATCGCCAGCACATGCCACTGAATACCCCAGGCTGCGTGGTCAATCGAATGCCCGCATCCGACCATCGCCAGCGGTGCCGCCGTCATGACGAATGACATAAGCCCGTAAGACACCACGCCAGCGGCGACCCCAAGCATGTATTTAGGCGACGCCAGAAGTTGGAGCACGGTGCGCCCCCCGTCATCGGAAGACGTTTGGGCTGTCGCTGCGGGTTGGCGGCCCCTTAACCGGGTCAGAACAAAAAACGCGATGAGCGCCAGCGCCGCTTGGCTCAGGAAACTCCCCGCAAAGGGCACGCCCGGCACAGCGTCGCGCGTGGCAATCACCAGTTGCGGGCCGATAATGGCTGCGACCAGGCCGCCAACCATGACCCATGAAATGGCCCGCCCCCTGTCTGCCCCTTCGCGCCCGTCGGCAGCTGCGAAACGGTAAGACTGTACATAGGACGCATAGAGCCCCGCCAGAAACGTTCCCAAACAGAAGAATGTGAACGTCCCAAAGGATATCGCGCCAGCGGCGATCAATCCCGACAACACGCCGATCATCGCGCCCAGAAGATAACCGCTGCGCCGCCCGTATTGTCGCATGATCCAAGCGGCAGGCACCGTTCCAAGGGCAAGCCCAAGATTATAGATGCTGACCGGAACGGTCGCCAAAGCAGGGTCAGTTGCGAGGTCCTGACCAACCAATCCCCCCAGCGAGATCACAATCGGTCCGCTGGCAGCCCCCAAAGATTGGGCGAGGATCAGCACCGTCAGGTTGCGCCGGAACCCGGCGGTTTCAGTCCTGTCTATTGTCCGATTCATGATATATCATCC
>NZ_NHBI01000038.1:0-139367 GCF_002167505.1 Sulfitobacter sp. TMED3
GGGGCGGCGCGCTGGCCGCTGCTGATCTGCGCCCCCTCGAAGGCGGGACCGGTGGGGGACGAACAGGCGAGCACTTTATCGCGGTTGCCCAGCAGGATTTCGGCGTTGGTGCCTACATCGACAACCAGCACCAGATCGTCGGATTTATCGGGGGCTTCCGACAGGGCGACGGCGGCGGCATCCGCGCCCACATGGCCCGCAATGCAGGGCAGCAGATAGACGCGGGCAGAGGGGTGGATGTTCAGGTCCAGGTCCATGGCGCGCAGACGCAGCGCGTTTGACGTGGCCAGCGCAAAGGGCGCTTGTCCCAGCTCGAACGGGTCGATGCCCAGAAACAGGTGGTGCATGACCGGATTGCAGACAAACACCGCATCCACGATCATGCCCTTGTCGATGCCGCCCTCGGTGCTGATTTCATCGAACAATGTGTTCATGCCGGCACGGACCGCGCGGGTCATCTCTGCCGCGCCGCCTTCGTTCATCATCGAATAGCTGACGCGGCTCATCAGGTCTTCGCCAAAGCGGATCTGCGGGTTCATCACGCCGGAAGAGGCCACGACCTCTCCGGTTTGCAGGTCGCACAGATGCGCCGCGATGGTGGTGGAGCCCAGATCGACCGCGAGCCCGTAAAGCGACCCTTCGTAGAAGCCGGGCCAAAGATGCATGATGCGGGCCGGGTTCTCATCATCGCCCAAATGCACGGCGACGGTGACTTTCCATGCGCCCTTGCGCAGGGCAGGTTGCAGCGTTTGCAGGATTTGCAGATCGGCGGTGACATTTTCAAGCTGCCACTGATCGCGCAGGGCGTCGCAGAGCCTCTCCAGATCGCCCGAGGGGTCGTGCATGTCGGGTTCCTGCACCTCGACGTAAAAGAGCTTGGTCGACGGGTTGAGCACGATATCGCGCGCCTCGGCGCGTTTGCGGACCACCTGTTTGTGCACCTGGCTTTCGGCGGGCACATCGATCACCACGTCGCCCATGATCTGCGCCTGACAGCCCAGACGGCGGCCATCGATCAGCCCGCGCTTGTCCTTGTAGCGTTGTTCGACGCTGTTCCATTCGGACAGCGCATCCGGTGCCACGGTGACCCCGTGCTTAGAGAATTGCCCATATCCGGGCGAGACCTGACATTTCGAACAGATGCCACGCCCGCCGCAGACGGAATCCAGATCAACGCCCAACTGCCGCGCCGCCGTGAGCACCGGCGTGCCCTTGGCAAAGTGACCGCGTTTGCCCGAAGGCGTGAATACCACAAGGGGATCGTTGCTCATCTATCTTTATCCTCAACACTTTGGCGCACCATAGCGTAGCAGGCGGCAGGTGAAAGCCGCGATGCGGCATAATTCCTGCCATCTGCGCCTGTCTGTGCCCCTGTACCCCCATGACAGCGCCTGCGCGGATCACGTATGCGCGTCAAGCAATGCAGTTAGCGTGCAAATGGGTCTTTCCAATCAAGGCCATCCATGAAATATGAAACCGCCAAATGAACCCATGCAAGCCGAGGTGCAAAATGGAGATTCGTGAGGCTCTGACCTTTGATGATGTACTACTGGTGCCTGCGGCATCCAACGTGTTGCCGTCTACGGCTGACACGCGGACCCGCGTTACCAAATCGATCGCGCTGAACATTCCGCTACTCAGCTCTGCGATGGATACGGTCACCGAAAGCCGCATGGCGATTGCCATGGCGCAGGCGGGGGGCATGGGGGTCATTCACCGCAACCTCACGATCGACGAACAGTCCAAGGAAGTGCGCCGCGTCAAACGGTTTGAATCCGGCATCGTCTACAACCCGATCACCCTGCGCCCTGACCAGACACTGGCCGACGCCAAAGCGCTACAGGAACGCTACCGTGTCACGGGCTTCCCCGTTGTTGATGAAGCAGGCCGCGTTGTGGGCATTGTGACGAACCGCGATATGCGCTTTGCCTCTGATGATGCCACGCCGGTGCGCCTGATGATGTCCTCCGACAATCTGGCGCTGCTGCAAGAGCCCGCCGACCGCGACGAGGCGATCAGCCTGATGAAGGCGCGCCGGATCGAGAAGCTGTTGGTCACCGACGCCAAGGGCAAGCTGACTGGCCTGCTGACGTTGAAAGACACCGAACAGGCCGTGCTGAACCCCACCGCGTGCAAGGATGATCTTGGTCGGCTGCGGGTTGCTGCAGCGACGACTGTCGGCGACGCGGGCTATGAACGCTCGCAAGCATTGGTCGAGGCGGGCGTTGATATGATCGTAATCGATACTGCGCATGGCCATTCCGCCGGCGTGGCAGAGGCGGTGCGCCGTGCCCGTGAATTGTCGAGCGACGTGCAGATTGTGGCCGGCAACGTCGCGACAGGGGACGCGACCCGTGCGTTGATCGATGCGGGGGCGGATGCCGTTAAGGTTGGCATCGGTCCCGGGTCGATCTGCACCACCCGCATGGTGGCTGGCGTCGGCGTGCCGCAGCTGACGGCGATCATGGATTGCGCCAAAGCTGCGGGCGATGTGCCTATCATCGCAGACGGCGGGATCAAGTTCTCGGGCGATTTCGCCAAGGCGATTGCGGCAGGCGCGTCCTGCGCGATGGTCGGCAGCATGATTGCGGGCACCGATGAATCGCCCGGCGAGGTGATCCTGTACCAGGGCCGTAGCTTCAAAAGCTACCGTGGCATGGGCAGCCTTGGCGCCATGGCGCGCGGCTCTGCAGACCGGTATTTCCAAAAAGACGCCGCATCGGACAAGCTGGTGCCAGAGGGGATCGAAGGGCAGGTGCCGTATAAAGGCTCTGCCAATGCTGTTGTGCACCAATTGGTCGGCGGGCTTCGTGCGGCCATGGGCTATACCGGCTGCGCCACGGTCGAAGAGATGCGCAAGAACTGCACTTTCGTCAAGATCACCAATGCGGGTCTGTCTGAAAGCCACGTGCATGACGTGCAGATCACCCGCGAAAGCCCGAACTACCGGATCGGGTAAGTCCCTTAAATCAAAGGCGTAATCTACGTGACCCAAGCATGACCCCCGGCGCGCGCATCTCTGCCGCCATCGAGATTTTGAACACAATGGCGGACGGTGCCCCGGCGGAGCAAGCCCTGACCCGTTGGGCCCGTGGCAGCCGCTATGCAGGGTCCAAGGACCGTGCTGCGGTGCGCGATCATGTGTTCGATGTCTTGCGGCAGCGGCGACTGGCCGCGCACCTTGGGGGGGGTGAAACCGGGCGTGCGCTGATGATTGGTGTCTTGCGGGCGCAGGGCATCGACCTTGCGCCGCTGTTCAACGGGCAAGGTCACGCGCCACTGCCGTTGTCGGACGCAGAGGCCACGCCCCCCGACGCGCCAAGTGATATGGCGACCCTGTGGAACCTGCCGGACTGGATCATACCGCTGTTTCAGGCGTCGCTTGGGGCAGACGCCGAAGCTGTCGCGCAGGCTCTGCAATCGCGGGCACCGATCTCTATCCGGGTGAATACGGCACAGGCAACGGTCGCGGATGTGGCAGAGGCATTGGCCGAAGCGGGCATCGAAACACGGACGAATGACCTTTGCGCGACCGCCCTGACGGTGACAGAGGGGGGGCGGAAACTTCGCAACTCTGACAGTTACTTACACGGTGATATTGAGCTGCAGGATGCGGCCAGCCAAGCGGTTGTGGCGGCGCTTCCCGAAGCTGAGCGGATGCTTGATTATTGCGCAGGTGGCGGCGGCAAGGCGCTGGCGATGGCCGCNCGGCGCGATGCGACGGTCTTTGCCCANGACATCGATCCGCGCCGNATGGTGGACCTGCCCGCGCGCGCAGANCGCGCNGGTGNAACCGTCAGACAGGTGNCNACCGATGAACTGGACGGGGCCGGCCCCTTTGACGTCGTCTTATGTGANGCTCCCTGTTCGGGGAGCGGGTCGTGGCGNCGGTCGCCCGAAGGCAAGTGGACGTTTACAGCCGGTCGTCTGGAAGAATTGACACAAATTCAGGATAAAATCCTGGATCACGCCGCCACGTTAACCGCCNAAAGCGGGACGCTGGCCTATGCGACATGCTCGGTTCTGCAATATGAAAACGAAGATCGGGCNGCGGCGTTTCTGNCGCGGAACCCGGACTGGACGCAGGTATTTGCCAAGCGTTTCCATGTAGATGCGCAGGGTGACGGATTTTTTACGGCACATTTTAGACGTCGTTGAAGGATCTTTTGAAACAACTTAAAGATGTTATTTCCTTTGACCTGAGACGAAATTAACAGCACATTAACCCTTCTAAGTCTAAATGAACTCGGTTTCATGATTTAGGGGGAAAGTGTTGGCTCAAGAAAGTGCGGCTCGTCAGATCGTCTTTGGTAAGCGTTGGCTGGTGCTATCAGCCTTTGTTATCTTCGCCGCCATCCTTGGTTCAATNGCTCCAGCGCGNTCTNTGGCCATCGTTCTACAGGCCGCCAGCGCCACTGTCGGCCTTGCTGTCTTGGTTAACTTTGTGGTCGCGCTGCGCCGCCAGCGGGTGCAACGCGCGCGGCGTGCGGCGGCAAAAACCACGATGGCTGATGATCCGAACCCCTGTGTGCTTACCACCAAGGAAGGCGATATCGTTGCGCAGAACAACGTCGCGTTAACCACCTTTCTGCGTCCGGCACAGCCCACCATCGCCGACCTGCTCGCGCCGCTTTTCGCGGACCCAGAGGCGCTGTCGTCTCGGCTCGCGGCNAAGGCGACGGAAGGGGGCGCTGCGAAAGAAGACATCAACACCCGCGACGGCACCATGCGCCTGTCCGCGCACCGCGTGGGGGAAGATCTATTTTGGCGGCTCGAAACCTTGTGGGACNCGGCGGAAAACGGCGCTGGCACGAGCGACCACGGGTTGCCAATGGTCATGGCCAGCAANTCNAANGTCATTTTGTTCATGAACGCCGCGGCCCGNAGCCTNGTCGGCAGNCGCGTGACGGCGTTGAACCAGATCATCGGCGATATCCCCATCGCTTCGGGGGAAATGGTCACCGTGCAGACTGCCAAAGGCCCCATATGCATGACCGTCGCCGAGATCGGAGCCTCGGCCAACCGCCGCGCACTATATTTTCTGCCCCATGCAAACGACCGGTTTCAGGACGCAGGATGGTCCGCGCTTCAAAACCTGCCGATCCCGCTCATCAAAGTCGCCCCAAGCGGCGAGGTTTTGTCCTTCAACGCNCCGGCAGAGCAGTTGGTGGGCGCGGAATTGACGNAAGGCGTGTCGCTTGCCGACGTGATGGAGGGGCTGGGGCGGTCAATCTCGGACTGGTTGCAAGATACNCTGGAAGGGAGATTGCTGCAAAAGCCCGAGTTCCTCAGGCTCAAACGCAGCGATCGGGAAGTGTTTGTNCAGATAAGGTTAAGCCTGATTTCCGAAGGCGGCACGCCCACGCTTATCGCCGTGCTACATGACGCGACCGAGCTTAAATCGTTGGANGCGCAGTTTACCCAAAGTCAAAAAATGCAGGCTATCGGGCAGCTTGCTGGGGGCGTTGCCCATGATTTTAACAATCTGCTCACCGCTATTTCCGGCCACTGTGACCTGCTCCTTCTGCGCCATGACCCGGGCGATCGTGATTACAGCGATCTGGTACAGATCGACCAGAATGCCAACCGCGCTGCGGCTTTGGTGGGGCAGTTGCTTGCCTTTTCACGCAAGCAGACGCTCCGCCCCGAGACGGTCAATATGCGCGACACGCTTGCCGACCTGACCCATTTGCTTAATCGTCTGGTTGGTGAAACGGTGACNCTGACGCTCAGCCATGACCCGATCCTGCAACCCATCCGTGCAGATAAACGGCAGCTGGAACAGGTGNTGATGAACCTGATCGTGAACGCGCGCGATGCGATGCCCATGGGCGGGGAAATCAAGGTCACGACAGAAAATACCCAGCTGGCTGAACCGCTTACACGTGATCGGGTGACCGTGCCCGTNGGGNAATATGTAACTGTTCAGGTCNCTGACGAGGGCGAAGGNATNCCGCNGGANCGNTTGCAAAAAGTGTTTGAACCCTTCTACACCACCAANCGGACCGGCGAGGGGACGGGGCTGGGGCTNTCCACCGCCTACGGTATTGTCAAACAGTCGGGGGGCTATATTTTCGTCGATAGCACGATCGGGGAAGGCACCACCTTCACCCTGTATTTCCCGTGCCATAGCAAGGGCGCGGAGGCATCAGCACCGATGAAACTAACCGCTTCCCGGACCGGATCGAAAAGAGAGGACGGGACAGTTTTGCTGGTCGAAGACGAGGCACCGGTGCGTGCATTTGCCAGCCGCGCGCTGCGCATGCGCGGCTATACCGTTCTAGAAGCNGANTCGGCCGAGATGGCACTAAAAACCCTTGAGGACCAAGCGCTTAATATTGATGTNTTTGTGACCGANGTGATCATGCCGGGGATGGATGGCCCCACNTGGGTACGCGAGGCGCTGAAAGCACGCCCGGGGGTGCCTGTGGTCTTTGTCTCGGGCTATGCCGAGGATAGTTTCGGGGATGCCCAGATGACGATTCCCAATTCTGTTTTCCTGCCTAAACCGTTTTCGCTGACGGAGCTGACGAATACTGTGAACAGTCAGATCCAATAGGCTGGCTGCCCGCTACTCGATCGAGTCGTAAAGCGCGAATTCATCTGCGAATTTGCGTTTGAAACGTTGCTCTATCTCCGGGGAAAGATGCAGGTCCATTTGGGGGGACACGTTTTCTTGTTTCAGATCAAGCGTCACGTCGAGCCTTTGTTCAAGAAAACCTTTTAACCGATCCTGATTCTCGTATCGAAAATAATGGGTTATGCCCGTTCCGTTCGGTTGCGCTGCCATAAAGTTCAGCTGGCTGCCCACGTCGGCAAATCCCGGTTTTTTCCCCTTCATATAGGCAAGAATGAATTCATCAAAACTCACATCAAAGGTGGCATTGGGCTTGCCCTGCATAAAGGGCCGCTGGCGATAACGATACCAACTGCCCAGCCAACTGATCGGCTCGCGCATGACGGCCATCAATTCAAGCTCTGTATCACAGACTTTCAGAAACATCGGGCGAATAAACCGGTTGTAGCGATAGACCGGCGCATGTTTCAGCATGGGCGGTTCGGAAATGACCATATCCGCGCGGGGGGCCAAAGCGGTTTCATAGGCGGTGGTGCCGGTTTTTGGAACCGACAAAAACGCAAGGCGTTCCTTAAAGAAAACAAGCACTTGAAAGAAAACCTTTCGTCAGTCGAATAGTAATTTTCGCGTATCAACCGAATGTTAATCAGTTCAATAAATAGATGAAAGGGCAAACAAATACATTGTAATGTTCTTATTTTGATCTCATATGGAACATAGAAAGAACATCAAGATGGTCGGGGCATGATGATTGCGGCTTGCAGACCACTGTGACAGTAAGAGGATAACCTATCATGGCAACGGCAGATCTTTTGACTATGGACAACAAGAAACAAGCTGAAAAGCAAAAGGCCCTGGACAGCGCGCTGGCACAGATTGAACGCCAGTTCGGTAAAGGGTCGATCATGAAGCTGGGGGCCGAAGGCGCCATTCAGGACATCAAGGCAAGCTCGACCGGTTCGTTGGGGCTGGATATCGCGCTTGGTATTGGCGGTCTGCCCATGGGGCGGATCATCGAGATTTACGGCCCGGAATCCTCGGGTAAGACCACATTGACCCTGCATTGTGTTGCGGAGCAGCAGAAAAACGGCGGCGTTTGTGCCTTTGTTGACGCGGAACACGCGCTTGACCCGCAATACGCGCGCAAACTGGGCGTTGATATCGACGAGCTGCTGATTTCCCAGCCTGACACCGGCGAACAAGCGCTTGAAATTACGGATACGTTGGTCCGCTCCGGTGCGGTGAATATGGTGGTGGTCGACTCCGTCGCGGCGCTGACGCCAAAGTCCGAGCTGGAAGGCGATATGGGCGACAGCTCTGTCGGGGTGCAGGCCCGTCTGATGAGCCAGGCAATGCGTAAGCTGACAGGCTCGATCTCGCGGTCGAACTGCATGGTGATTTTCATCAACCAGATCCGGATGAAAATCGGCGTTATGTTCGGGTCGCCCGAAACGACGACCGGCGGGAATGCGCTGAAATTCTATTCTTCCGTCCGTCTGGACATCCGCCGCATTGGCGCGCTCAAGGATCGTGACGAGGTGGTCGGCAACGCCACACGGGTCAAGATCGTCAAGAACAAGGTCGCCGCACCGTTCAAGCAGGTCGAATTCGACATCATGTATGGGGAAGGGATCTCCAAGATGGGCGAACTGCTGGATCTTGGGGTCAAGGCTGGCGTGGTTGATAAATCGGGATCGTGGTTCAGCTATGGCGATGAACGGATCGGGCAGGGGCGTGAAAACGCCAAGACCTTCCTGAAAGAAAACACCGCCATGGCAAATGAGATCGAAGACAAGATCCGCGCGGCCCACGGGCTGGATTTCGACGGCTCCGACAGCGACGACGCGGATATCCTCGAAGCGTAAAGGCTTGCACCGCAAATGGTTGGAAAAGGCGTGCCCCCTACGGCGCGCCTTTTTTCATGGGGGCTGCCTGTGGACAGTGCTCTGTCGCGAGGGTATTCGAAGGTAATTGTTTTTGCCCCTCGAAAGGCCCCGCATATGAAGACGCTCAACGATATCCGATCAACCTTCCTTGGTTATTTTGAAAAGCAGGGTCACTCGATCCAGCCGTCCAGCCCGCTGGTGCCGCGAAACGACCCCACGCTGATGTTCGCAAACTCCGGCATGGTGCAGTTCAAGAACCTGTTTACCGGCGTCGAAACCCGCGATTATTCGCGTGCGACAACAGCGCAGAAATGCGTGCGTGCCGGGGGCAAACATAATGACCTTGACAATGTGGGCTATACAGCGCGCCACCATACCTTCTTTGAAATGCTGGGGAATTTCAGCTTTGGCGATTACTTCAAGGCCGAGGCCATCGCCTTTTCATGGGAGCTGATTACCAAAGAACTGGGCATTGATCCCAACCGTCTTTACGTGACCGTTTACCATACCGACGACGAGGCTGCGGAGATCTGGAAGAAAGTCGCCGGGCTGCCGGACGACCGGATTATTCGCATCGCGACAGATGACAACTTCTGGATGATGGGGCCGACCGGCCCTTGCGGCCCATGCTCCGAGATTTTTTACGACCACGGGGATCACATCTGGGGCGGCCCTCCCGGATCGCCAGAGGAAGACGGCGACCGGTTTGTCGAGATCTGGAACCTCGTTTTCATGCAATATGAACAGTTCGAGGATGGCAGCCGCACCGCACTGCCGAACCAATCGATCGACACTGGCATGGGGATCGAGCGGGTCGCGGCGCTGCTGCAGGGCACGAACGACAACTATGCCACCGACCTGATGCGCAACCTGATCGAGGCGAGCGCCCATGCCTCCAGCACCGATCCGGATGGCCCGGGCAAGACGCACCACCGCGTGATCGCCGACCACCTGCGGTCGACCTCCTTCCTGATCGCGGATGGGGTGATGCCCTCGAACGACGGGCGGGGCTATGTGTTGCGGCGGATCATGCGCCGGGCGATGCGTCACGCGCATTTGCTGGGGCTGAAAGACCCGTTGATGCACCGCCTTGTGCCCGAACTGGTGCGTCAGATGGGCGGGGCCTACCCCGAACTGGGGCAGGCGCAGTCACTGATTACAGAGACACTGCTGCTGGAAGAAACGCGCTTCAAACAAACGTTGGACCGCGGCCTGAAGCTGCTGGATGACGAACTCAAGGGCCTG
This sequence comes from Sulfitobacter sp. TMED3, assembly GCF_002167505.1. Lineage (NCBI taxonomy): Bacteria > Pseudomonadati > Pseudomonadota > Alphaproteobacteria > Rhodobacterales > Roseobacteraceae > Sulfitobacter > Sulfitobacter sp. TMED3. The sequence continues at coordinate 9,709 of NZ_NHBI01000038.1, forward strand.
CCCGCCGGTGCCGATCTGCCGGGCGAGGCCGCGTTCAAACTCTATGACACCTACGGCTTCCCGGTCGATCTGACGCAGGATGCCCTGCGCGAACAGGACCGCAAGGTTGATCTTGAAGGCTTCAACGCCGCGATGGATGCGCAAAAGGCCAAGGCGCGTGCCGCATGGTCCGGTTCGGGCGAAGCGGCGGATGCGACGGTTTGGTTCGATGTGGCCGAAAAATCCGGCACCACCGATTTTCTGGGCTATGACACCGAAACGGCCGAGGGGCAGATCGTTGCGCTGATCCAGGACGGTGCGCAGGTTGCCGAGGTGAAACAGGGCGACGCTGTTCAGATCGCGCTGAACCAGACACCGTTTTATGCCGAAAGCGGCGGTCAGGTCGGGGACACCGGCACGATCAAGACCGACAGCGGCGTGGTCACGGTGACCGACACGCGCAAGACCGCGGGCGTTTTCATCCATATCGGCGAGGTGACAGAGGGCACAGTCAAGACCTCTCAGGCCGCGGTCTTGGATGTGGACCACGCGCGGCGGACCTCGATCCGTGCGAACCACTCTGCCACACACCTGCTGAACGAGGCGCTGCGCAAGACCTTGGGGGATCACGTGATGCAGCGTGGCTCTTTGAATGCGGCGGATCGTTTGCGTTTTGATTATAGCCACAACCACGCCATGACGACCGACCAACTGGCCGCGGTCGAGGAAGAGGTGAACAGCTACATCCGCCAGAACACCGCCGTGGAAACCCGGATCATGACCCCGGATGACGCGCGCGAGATGGGGGCGCAGGCGCTCTTTGGCGAGAAGTATGGCGACGAGGTGCGGGTTGTTTCTATGGGCCGCGAGGCCGGTTCGGGCAAGGGCGCGGACAAGCAGACCTATTCGCTGGAACTCTGCGGTGGTACCCACGTGCGCCAGACCGGTGACATCGGGGCCTTTGTGTTGTTGGGCGACAGCTCCAGCAGCTCGGGCATCCGCCGGATCGAGGCGCTGACCGGCACCGAAGCCCTCAAGTGGCTGCGCACGCAAGAAACCGCGCTGACCCGCGTCGCGGCAGAGCTCAAGACCTCGACGGCGGATGTGCCCGATCGCGTCCGTGCCTTGCTGGACGAACGCCGCGCCTTGGCTAACGAAGTCGCTCAGCTGCGCCGTGAACTGGCCATGTCGGGCGGTGGCGATGCCGGTGCCGTGGCCCCGCGCGAGGTGAACGGGATCAAGTTCATCGCGCAGGTGGTCAACGGTGTGACCGGCAAGGATCTTCCCGCGCTGATCGACGAACATAAGGCCAAGCTCGGGTCCGGCGCGGTGCTGCTGATTGCTGATGCAGACGGCAAAGCAGCGGTCGCGGCGGGTGTCACCGCCGATCTGGCTGCCACGATCTCGGCGGGTGATATCGTCAAGACCGTCGTTGCCGAACTGGGCGGCAAGGGGGGCGGTGGCCGTCCTGAAATGGCCCAGGGTGGTGCCAAAGATGTCGCAAACGCCGAGGCCGCGATTGCCGCAGCCGAAAATATTCTGAAAGGATAAACGATGCCCGCTTTGTGGATTGCACATGTCACGGTTACTGACGAGGACGCCTACGGTAAATACGCCAAGCTCGCTGGCCCCGCCATCGCGGCGCATGGGGGCAGCTTCCTGGCCCGTGGTGGCCGCTTCGTGCAGCTTGAAGGCAAGGAACGTCCGCGCAATGTTGTGGCCCGTTTCGCCTCTGTCGAGGATGCGGTCGATTGCTACAACTCCGACGCCTACCAAGAGGCGCTGAGCCACGCCAAAGACGCGTCAGAACGCGAGCTGATGGTCGTAGAAATCGACGGCTAAGCCCAGCTGGCCAAGCCCGCACCCAAGCTCTTGTCAGCGGCCAAGCAAGGCCGCTGACCCCACCAAACCTCCCCCCCCACACTTCGCCAGACATAAAAAAAAGCAGGGCAAACCAGCCCCGCTTTCCAAATGGTATAAAATCCTGGGGTCCGGGGCAAAGCCCCGGTCCAGCGTCGCTTTGTTTACGCCGACTTTGCCATCCGTTTCCGCTCGTGCGGGTCCAGATAGCGCTTGCGCAGACGGACTGCGTTTGGCGTCACTTCAACCAGTTCGTCATCATCGATATAGGCGATGGCTTCTTCCAGGCTCAAGGTCATGGGCGTGGTCAGACGTACGGCCTCGTCGGTGCCCGAGGCGCGGACGTTGGTCAGTTTTTTGCCCTTCAGCGGGTTCACCTCAAGATCGTTCTCACGGCTGTGTTCGCCGATGATCATGCCGGTATAGACGTCAGCCTGTGCACCGATCATCATCTTGCCGCGCTCTTCAAGGTTCCACAGGGCGAAGGCCACNGAGGTGCCGTTCTCCATCGAGATCAGGACGCCNGCGCGACGGCCGGGAATCGTGCCTTTGTGCGGTGCCCAGGAATGGAACACGCGGTTAATGACGCCTGTGCCGCGGGTATCGGTCAGGAATTCACCGTGGTATCCGATCAGCCCGCGCGACGGGACATGGGCGATGATGCGGGTTTTGCCGGCNCCGGCGGGTTTCATNTCNACCAACTCGCCCTTACGGGTGCCTGTGATCTTTTCGATGACCGCGCCGGAGTATTCGTCATCCACGTCGATGGTGGCTTCTTCGATGGGCTCGTGACGCACACCGTCGATCTCCTGGAACAGAACCTGCGGGCGCGAGATCGAAAGCTCGAACCCTTCGCGGCGCATGTTCTCGATCAGAACGCCCATCTGCAATTCGCCACGACCGGCAACCTCGAAGGCGTCGCCGCCGGGGGTGTCGGAGATTTTGATCGCGACGTTGGATTCGGCTTCCTTCATCAGGCGCTCGCGGATCACGCGGGACTGGACTTTCTTGCCGTCACGACCGGCCAGCGGGCTGTCGTTGATGCCGAAAGTCACGGTGATGGTGGGCGGATCGATCGGCTGGGCAGGGATGGCTTCGTTCACCGATGTATCGGCCAGCGTGTCGGCCACGGTTGCCTTGGACATACCGGCGATGGAAACGATGTCACCTGCTTCGGCCATGTCGATGGCTGTCTGCTCTAGCCCGCGGAAGGCGAGGATCTTGGTGCAGCGGAAGTTTTCAATCAGTTTGCCGTCGCGCGACATCGCCTTGATGCTTTGGCCGGCTTTCAGCGTGCCTGTTTCCACGCGACCNGTCAGCAGACGGCCCAGGAAGGGGTCNCCGCCCAATGTGGTTGCCAGCATGGTGAAGGGCTTGTCGGCNTTTTCGATCTGCTTNGGCGCNGGNACNTGNTNGAGNANNAGNTCGAACAGCGCGCTAAGGTCTTTGCGCGGGCCGTCCAGCTCTGCATCGGCCCAGCCGGAGCGGCCAGAGGCGTACATATGCGGGAATTCAAGCTGTTCGTCGGTCGCNTCAAGGCTGGCGAAAAGGTCGAANCATTCGTCCAGTGCGCGGTCAGGCTCGGCGTCGGNCTTGTCGACCTTGTTCAGCACNACNATCGGNCGCAGGCCCAGNTTCAGCGCCTTGGANGTCACGAATTTGGTCTGTGGCATCGGGCCTTCAGCCGCGTCGACCAGNAGGACAACACCGTCGACCATCGACAGGATGCGTTCAACTTCACCGCCAAAGTCGGCGTGGCCGGGCGTGTCGACGATGTTGATGCGTGTGTTGTTCCAGACGACNGAGGTCGGCTTGGCAAAGATCGTGATGCCGCGCTCGCGCTCCAGNTCGTTGCTGTCCATCGCGCGTTCGGTTGTGGCCTGGTTTTCGCGGTAGGTGCCGGATTGTTTCAGAAGCTCGTCAACCAGCGTCGTTTTGCCGTGGTCAACGTGAGCGATGATTGCGATGTTACGCATGTCCATTGGGGTATGCCTTTGATACGGGAGGGGGCCGCGCACGCTCTCGCACCGCAGCATTTGCGCAGCGCTTACCGTGCCCGGCATCAGAAAGCTAGCCCTAAAGGCGATTAGCCGCCGGTGCCTGTGTCTTCTGTGCTNTCGCGNTGGTCNCGGATGGGCAGCGGTTCNTTAAAGGTCAGCGTGCGATAGGGGAAGGGGATCTCGATGCCCGCATCATCCANCGCGCGTTTGACNGCGGCCACGACTTTGTCACGGCTGCTGCGGATGTCGATGGGGCGCGAGCCGGTCCACCATGTGACCTCGAAGTTGATCGCGCTATCCGCGAACTCCTGCGCAAAGATCTCGACGTCGCGCACGTCATCGCGTACCGCATCCACGCCGCGCACCGCATTGGCGATCACTTCACGCGCGGCATCCACGTCCTCGCCGTAGGCCACGCCGCAGATCACCGTGGTCCGGCGCACATCGCGGGCGGTACGGATGGTGACGGGGTTCTTGAAGAACATCGCGTTCGGGGCGACCACAAGCTGCCCGTCGGTCTGGCGCACATGGGTATCGCGGATCGTGATCTCTTCGACCTGACCCTCAAACCCTTCGCATTCGATGTAATCCTCCACCGCGAAGGGCTCGCGGATCAGGAGCAAGATACCGGCGAGGAAGTTTTCGAACACATCCTTGAAGGCGAAACCGATGGCGACACCGCCCACACCCAAGGCGGTCAGTGCCTTGCCGGGGGTGATGGTGGGAAAGGCGATGGTCACCGCGATCAGCACCCCGAAGAGCCACATGCCCACCACGATCAGCATCATGATCACGTCGACAAGCGACCGCCGCATATGGGCGCGGCGCAGAGCACCGGGNACGACGGCCTGAACGATGCGGATGATGGCCCAGAGAAAACACAGGAAAACGATCGACAGGATAAGCTGCGGCAGGACGCTCCAGAACCCGATGGCGTAGCCTTCTAGCTGATTGCGCAAAGGGTCGGGGAGGGTGCCCCAAACGGAGCTTAGTGAGTCTAACATGCGGCACTTTCGGTCGTTGCGTTACACGCTAACGCCTAAAAGCAGCGGCAGGTTCCGAGANAGCGCGCNTNAGTGGGTCGCACTNTNGGAAAACAGGTGGATGACCAGCACGCCGCCGATGATCATCGACAGGCCCACCACGGCGGCGAGGTCCAGCTTTTGTCCGAACACGATATAGCCGATACCCGCGATGCAGACGATGCCAAGGCCCGACCAGATCGCATAGACGATCCCCACGGGCATCACCTTGAGCGTCAGCCCCATCAGGTAGAAAGAAATCGCATAGCAGACAACGACGCCGACNGANGGCCAAAGCCGCGTAAACTGTTGCGAGGCTTGCAAAGCGCTGGTGCCCAACGTCTCGGTCAGGATCGCGATCATCAACCAAACGTAATGCATATCCTGACGCCCCCGTTGCTGCTTTCCGGCCCAGTCCTGAGGCGGTCACGGGCCGGTGTCAAGAGCGGGGCTGGGTGCTATACGCCTGCGGATCAGGTCGCGATATAGCGGTCGCGGCGGTGGTTGAANGTGATGATCAGGTTCAGCACCAGTGCGCCAAGCAGCGAATAGCCCACGACGGAGGCTGGAAACAGGAACAATGCGACCGAAAAGATTACGGCGTCAGTAATCAGTTGGACCCATCCGGCTTTGAACCCCGTGGTGTCCTGCACCAGCAGTGCCACCACCCCAAGGCCGCCAAGCGACCCGTTGTGGCGGAACATCGCCAGCAGACCCAGACCCACCAGCGCGCCAAAGATCACCGCCGCGAGGGCAGGGCTGAGCGACTGGATCGCGAAACCATAGGGCAGGAATTCGGTCACGACCGACAGCATGGTCACGGAAATCAGCGACTTGATCGTGAACTCGGCCCCAAGCCGTTTATACGCAAGGAAGTAGAACGGCAGGTTGATCAGGAAGAAGACCGTGCCAAAGGAATAGCCNGTCAGATAGGCGATGATCACCGCCAAGCCCGCCGTCTGNCCGGTGATCAGACCGGCAGAGGTCAGCACGAAAATTCCGATACCGCANAGAAAGACTCCAAGGCTGAGGCCTTGAACATCATCTAGCGAAGAATGGTGGAGGGGATCAGCATATGTCATATCGCNCAGATAGGGCAGCTATGTTGACCTGTCTAGGGGTGCTGCAGTGCAGAATAATATTTTTCNCNATGACATCACGTCACGCGNGGGGNNCGTGCACAGAAAAAGGGCCACCCGGTGAGAATGGCCCTTATTTTAAGCATCCGGCTTACTGCGCGCCAAGCGCCTTGTTCAGGTTCTCGTCCACCTTTTCAAGGAAGCCCATTGTCGTCAGCCAGCCTTGGTCNGGGCCGACCANCAGCGCGAGGTCCTTGGTCATGAAGCCCGATTCCACAGTATCCACCACGGTTTTCTCGAGCGTCTCTGCAAAGCGTGTCAGCTCGGCGTTGCCATCCAGCTTGCCGCGGTGCTTCAGCCCGCCGGTCCATGCGTAGATCGACGCGATGGAGTTGGTCGAGGTTTCCTCGCCCTTCTGGTGTTGACGATAGTGGCGGGTGACCGTGCCGTGGGCGGCTTCAGCCTCGACCGTCTGGCCATCGGGGGTCATCAGCACGGATGTCATCANCCCGAGCGAGCCGAACCCCTGCGCGACGGTGTCTGACTGCACGTCGCCGTCATAGTTCTTGCAGGCCCAGACATAGCCGCCGTTCCACTTCATCGCGCAGGCGACCATGTCGTCGATCAGACGGTGTTCATAGGTAATGCCCGCCGCTTTGAATTTATCTTCGAANTCGGTCTCGTAGATGTGCTGGAACAGCTCNAGGAAGCGGCCGTCATACTGNTTGAGGATCGTGTTCTTGGTGCTCAGATANACNGGCCAGCCNAGGTTCAAACCGTAGTTCAGCGAGGCGCGGGCGAAGTCGATGATGGATTTATCAAGGTTGTACATCCCCATCACGACACCGGCATCGGGGGCGTCGAACAGCTCGCGTTCAATCTCTGTCCCGTCTTCGCCGACGAATTTTAGGGTCAGCTTGCCCTTGCCGGGAAATTTGAAATCGGTCGCTTTATACTGGTCGCCATAGGCATGACGGCCCACGACAATCGGCTTGGTCCANCCGGGCACAAGGCGGGGGACGTTCTTGCAGATNATCGGCTGNCGGAAAATCACGCCGCCCAGAATGTTACGGATCGTCCCGTTGGGGGAGCGCCACATCTCTTTCAGGCCGAATTCCTCGACCCGAGCCTCGTCAGGGGTGATGGTCGCGCATTTGACGCCCACGCCGTATTCCTTGATCGCATGGGCCGCGTCTATGGTGATCTGGTCGTTGGTCTCGTCGCGGACCTCCATCCCCAGATCGTAATATTTCAGATCCACATCGAGATAGGGAAGGATCAGCTTTTTCTTAATGAAATCCCACATGATGCGGGTCATCTCATCACCGTCGAGCTCAACGATCGGGTTTTCCACTTTGATCTTGGTCATCATCTGCGGTCCTTTGAAATGATACTGACACCCGCATAGCCTATTCAGGCATGAATGCCTAGTCGGTATGCAATGGTATACTGAAAAGAGTTGCGCGGCTTAGCCCATAGCATCGCGCTGCGACAGGCGTGTGACACGCGTGGTGGGGGATGATGGGTAAAGGGGGCGGGCGGTTAGCCCCGTGCGGCAAACCAAGCAGAGACACGGGCGCGGGCAAACTCCCAAAGACCCGGCGCGCCGGTCTGGATTTTGCGGCCCACTTTTTCCACGAATTGCGCTTCGGTCACGTTGTATTCAACCCAGCTGCCGCCGCCCGCCGCGAGGTTCTGCATCGGGGGCTGGAACCGGTCCAGCGATTTCGCAAAGCGGGCTGTGGGGGTCTCATTGGCTTCAAACTCTTCCCACGTCGCGCGAAGATCGTCGCGCAAGTCGTTGGGNAGGATGCCAAAAATACGNTCAGCGGCAAGCTGTTCCTGCGCTTCCATATCGGCAGTGTCGTAGCTNCCAAANATCGGGTTGTCGCCTGCGTCAATNTCTACCANATCATGCAGGATCAGCATCTTGATCACGCGGGTGATGTCGACATCGGGGCCCGCCTGATCCGCCAGCACCAGCGCATAAAGCGTCAGGTGCCAGCTATGTTCAGCCGAGTTTTCGGCCCGCGACGCATCGCAAAGCAANGTCCCNCGTGTGACCGACTTGAGCTTGTCCGCTTCGTTCAGAAAGGCGATCTGCTGCTCAAGTCTGGTGGTCATACGTCAGCTTTCCTTTGCACGGTGCGCGGCAAGCGCCTTGGCCATAAAGTCACGCCCCTGTGCGGCGGCAAGCCGCGTGCGGATCGCCGTGACAAAGGCTTCTTCCATCGTCTGCGACGACGCGCCCAGAACAGCAGCGACTTCCATAAAAAGCCGCTCCTGTCCGGTTTCGCGTTGGACCGCCAGACATTCTTCGGCCATTTGNTTGGCCAGTTCGACGACTGTCGGATCCGCCATTAGCGGGTTGTCTCCGTCAGGCGGCGCTTCACGTAGTCTGTGGTAGAGGTGATCANCGTCTCCATATGCGGCTCTTCAAAGAAGTGGCCGGCACCCTCGATCTCTTGGTGGGTGATGGTGATGCCTTTCTGCTCGTGCAACTTGTTCACGAGGTTCACGGTATCTGCGGGTGGTGCCACACGGTCAGCGGTCCCNTTGATCACCAGACCGGAGGCCGGGCAGGGTGCGAGGAAGCTGAAGTCATACATATTCGCNGGNGGTGCGACAGAGATGAAGCCCGTGATCTCGGGGCGGCGCATCAGCAGCTGCATCCCGATCCATGCGCCAAACGAGAAACCGGCAACCCAGCANTGCTTGGAGTTGTTGTTCATCGATTGCAGGTAATCCAGCGCCGAGGCCGCATCGGAGAGTTCACCNACNCCCTGATCGTATTCNCCCTGGCTNCGNCCCACGCCGCGGAAATTGAAGCGCAGAACGGTGAAACCCATATTGTAGAAGGCATAGTGCATATTATACACGACCTTATGGTTCATCGTCCCGCCGAATTGTGGATGCGGGTGGAGCAGAATGGCGATTGGTGCGTCGCGTTCTTTTTGTGGATGGTAGCGGCCTTCGAGGCGGCCTTCGGGTCCGGGAAAAATAACCTCGGGCATGAGCGTCCCTGCTTGGGGTTCTAAGTGCAGCGGAATAGTTGACGAATTCGCTAGGGCAGTTTAGAACGGTTCTAACTTGTGTGATCCCCGTTTCTGGGGGTCAGACTTTGCGTTTAGGCATTTCAGGCGTCGTCGTCAATCAAACAGGCGCTTATGGGGAAGGGAACACTGCGATGAAGCTGTCAACCAAGGGGCGGTATGCGATGGTCGCTTTGGCCGATATAGCGCTTCAGCCTGCGGATCGTCTGGTCAATCTGGGCGATATCGCGGCGCGTCAGTCCATTTCCCTGCCGTACCTAGAGCAGCTTTTCGTCAAGCTNCGCCNGGCCGANCTGGTGTCNTCGGTGCGTGGTCCGGGCGGCGGCTACCGCTTGGGGCGGCCNGCGTCGGACATTCGCGTTGTCGATATTCTGGCGGCGGTCGACGAGAAGGTCGATGCGATGCATGTGGGGGCNGGTGCCTCTGGCGGGTCATCGGGCAGCCGGGCGCAGTCGCTGACCAACCGNNTGTGGGAGGGGNTGAGCGCACAGGTCTATGTCTTTCTGCACCAGACGCGGCTGTCGGANGTTGTNGCNAACGAGCTTGCCCCNTGTCCGGCGGTGCCGAACCTCTTTGCCATCGTGGACGAGGCGGATGCGGAATGAGGGACGCTGTCCCTCACACTCCCTGGGATTTAGGACCATTTGGAAGCTGATGTGAGAGTATATCTTGATCATAACGCGACCACGCCCCTGCGGGCAGAGGCGCGCGCGGCCATGCTGGCGGCGATGGATGTGGCGGGCAACCCGTCCAGCGTCCATGCCGAAGGGCGTGCGGCCAAGATGATGGTCGAGAAGGCACGCGGACAGGTGGCGGCTTTGGTCGGCTGCGATGTGTCGGAGGTGATTTTCACGAGCGGTGCCACCGAGGCGATTGCGGGGGTGGTGCAGGACGCGGGCAATGTGGCCGGCGCAGCCGTGGAGCATGAAGCGGTNCGCATCTGGTGCCCNGAGGCCGAGCAATTGCCTGTGGATCGCAATGGTCACGTGGATTTGAACGCGCTGCCGGATGGAGCCTTGGCGGGTAAAACGCTCTTTTTGCAACGTGCCAATAGCGAGACAGGGGTGTTGCAGCCGGAAAGCCTGTTGGCCGAGCTGGCGCGTTTGGGCGCGTCGCCCTCAANCGTGTTCCGTGACGCGGTGCAAGCGGCGGGCAAGTTGTCGGATCTGGGGCGCTGGCGCTCGGATGTGGGGCGTCATGCGTCATTGGCTGTCTCGGCGCATAAGNTGGGCGGNCCCAAGGGCATCGGTGCGCTGATCGCGGGGCCNGAATATACGCCCGGATTGATGCAGCCGATGTTGCGCGGGGGCGGGCAGGAATTGGGCCGTCGTGCGGGGACAGAGAACGTCATCGGCATCGCCGGTTTCGGGGCTGCATGCGCTGCCGCAGCGCAGGATTTGGCGGATGGNGTATGGGAACGGGTTGCAGAACTTAGAAATGTTCTAGAGAAGGCTCTTGAGGCTGCGTCAAAGAAGACTATTTTTGTTGGGAAAGACGTGGCGCGTTTGCCGAACACCTCTTGCTTTATCACGCCCGGNTGGCGCGGTGAGACGCAGGTGATGCAGATGGACCTTGCGGGCTTTGCGATCAGCGCGGGGTCTGCGTGCTCTAGCGGTAAGGTGGCGACAAGCCGGGTGTTGACGGCGATGGGGTTTGACGACGCTGAGGCATCCTGTGCCGTGCGCGTATCGCTTGGGCCGGACACCACAGAAGAACAGGTCTTGCGTTTTGCAGACGCCTGGACCGCGAAATTGAAGAAACACGAGGCGCGGGCCGCTTGATGCGCGCCGCCAGTTGAAGGATGAAAAGCATGGATAGCACTTTGGTCAAGGACGACCCGAACACCGGCGTTAAAGAGGGCGTTGATCAGGAAACCGTGGATGCCGTGCGCGAAGTCGGCGGTGCCTATAAATACGGGTGGTCCACAGATATCGAGATGGACTATGCCCCCTTGGGTCTGAACGCCGATATCGTCAAGCTGATCTCGGAGAAGAACGAAGAGCCCGAGTGGATGCTGGAATGGCGTCTGGCNGCCTATGAACGCTGGCTGACCAAGAAAGAGCCGAACTGGGCGATGGTCGACTATCCGGAAATCGACTTTCANCAGCAGTATTACTATGCGCGTCCGAAATCGATGGCGGAAAAGCCAAAGAGCCTGGATGACGTCGATCCCAAGCTGCTGGAGACCTACAAGAAGCTGGGTATCCCGTTGAAAGAGCAGGCNATTCTGGCAGGCGTCGAAGGCGCAGAGAAGATTGGCGACGAGCCCCGCAAGGTGGCTGTGGATGCGGTTTTTGACTCTGTTTCGGTCGGNACCACCTTCCAGGACGAGCTGAAAAAGGCGGGCGTGATCTTCTGCTCTATCTCCGAGGCGATCCGCGAGCACCCCGAGTTGGTCAAGAAATACCTCGGCTCTGTCGTGCCGGTGAATGACAACTTCTATGCGACGTTGAACTCGGCCGTNTTCTCTGACGGGTCGTTCGTCTACGTGCCNCCGGGCGTGCGCTGNCCGATGGAGCTGTCGACCTATTTCCGNATCAACGCNGAGAACACCGGCCAGTTTGAACGCACGCTGATCATTGCCGACAAGGGGTCGTATGTGTCCTACCTTGAAGGCTGTACCGCGCCGCAGCGCGACGAGAGCCAGTTGCACGCCGCGGTGGTTGAAATCATCATCGAGGAAGACGCCGAGGTGAAATATTCGACCGTTCAGAACTGGTATCCCGGTGATGAAGACGGCAAGGGCGGGATCTACAACTTTGTGACCAAGCGTGCAGACTGCCGTGGCGACCGTGCCAAGGTGATGTGGACGCAGGTCGAAACCGGCTCTGCCGTGACGTGGAAGTACCCCTCTTGCATTCTGCGCGGCGACGACAGCCAGGGCGAGTTCTATTCCATCGCCATCGCCAACAACATGCAGCAGGCTGACACCGGCACCAAGATGATCCACTTGGGCAAGCGCACCAAGTCGCGTATCGTGTCCAAGGGGATTTCGGCAGGCAAGGCGCAGAACACCTATCGCGGCTTGGTGACCATGCACCCCAAAGCCAAGGAATCGCGCAACTATACCCAGTGCGACAGCTTGTTGATCGGCGACAAATGCGGGGCCCACACGGTGCCTTACATCGAGGTCAAAAATAACAGCAGCCGGGTGGAGCATGAGGCGACCACATCTAAGGTAGACGACGATCAGCTGTTCTACTGCCGTTCGCGCGGCATGGACGAGGAAGAGGCGGTTGCCCTGGTCGTGAACGGCTTTTGTAAAGACGTGCTTCAGGCGTTGCCGATGGAGTTCGCGATGGAAGCGCAAGCGCTGGTTGCGATCTCGCTTGAAGGGTCCGTGGGGTAATCACGATGATGCGCAAGCTGACATGGGACGTGACAATTGCCGCGCTCGTTTTCTGGGTGCTGATGGCGCTGTTTCGCGGGGGCGGGCTGACGCTCGTCGCCTTCGAGAACACGTTCTTCCAGATGCTGATCTTTGCGATGATCTACGCTGCGATCCGTGTGGCCCTGTTGGTGCTGCGCAAGGGGGATGGCGAATGATCACCGTAGGGACCAAAGGCGCAGCGCTCTGATGCAGGCATCGGCGGACACCACTCCCTTGCGCCTGCACTGGTGGAAGGCGGTCCCGAATTTCGGGGACGCCCTCAGCCCCGTGGTGCTCGCCCATGTCGCGGGCCGGCCGGTGGAGCATGCGGGTGTGCGCAAGGCGGAGGTCTGGGCCATCGGGTCGCTTTTGCAGGTGGTCAAGCGCAACTTTAGCGAGGCGCAGGACTACCGTCCGGTGATCTGGGGGGCGGGTCTGTTGCATCCGGTGCAGGGGACGGGGTTTGTCGATCATGTCGATATCGCCTTGGTCCGTGGGCCGATCACTGCCGCGCTGCTGGGTTTGGAACTGTCGGAGTTCGGTGATCCCGGTCTGTTGATCAATGCCGTGTGGCCGCAGGACCGCGCGCCCAATGGCAAGATAGGCATCGTGCCGCATCATTCGCTGGTGGATGACCCTGTGTTGCAGGCTCTGATCGCCAGTGACACGCGGTATCAGCTGATTGACCCCCGCGGCGAGGCGCAGGATGTCTGCGCGGCGATTGCTGCGTGTGATCACGTGTTTGCGTCTTCGCTGCACGGGTTGATCGTGGCTGATGCCTATGGTGTGCCCAACAGCTGGCTGGCCCCGATGGGGCAGTCGCGCTTGAAATATCTGGATTACGCGGCCTCGGTCGGCCGGCCTCTGCGGGCCCCGATCAACGTCGAGGACATCCCGACGGTGGTTCTGCCCGACCCGCTGTCACCGCTTTCCTATCAGGCGGGCATAGATGCCTGCCGCACCGCTCTTTATGCCCGTTTTCCCAAAGCCTTACAGGCGGGGAGGGCGGCATGAAATCTTACACCGATGACGGCCCCGCGACGGGGTTTTCATTCACTCAATTCACTGTCATTGCAGCGCCAAAGCGCAAGAAAAGGAACCCATCATGCTGAGCATCAAAGGCCTGAAGGTCAAACTGGAAGAAGAAGACAAGCAAATCCTGAAGGGTGTCGATCTGGAAGTCGAAGCCGGTAAGGTCCACGCGATCATGGGGCCGAACGGGTCCGGCAAATCCACGCTGTCCTATGTGCTGTCGGGCAAAGACGGCTACGAGGTCACCGAAGGCTCCGCCCATCTGGGTGACATCGACTTGCTGGACCTTGAGCCGGAAGAGCGTGCCGCCGCTGGCCTGTTCCTCGCCTTTCAGTATCCCGTTGAAATTCCCGGCGTTGGCAACATGACTTTCCTGCGCACCGCTGTGAATGCGCAGCGCAAGGCCCGTGGCGAAGAGGAGATGTCTGCTGCGGAATTCCTCAAGGTTGTGCGCGCCCGCGCCAAAGAGCTGAAGATCGACGCCGACATGCTGAAGCGCCCCGTGAACATGGGCTTCTCGGGTGGTGAGAAGAAGCGTAACGAGATCTTGCAGATGGCGATGCTTGAGCCAAAAATGTGCATCCTCGACGAAACGGACTCCGGTCTGGATGTTGACGCGATGAAACTGGTTGCGGACGGCGTGAACGCGCTGCGTACCGAAGGCCGCGGTTTCCTTGTGATCACCCACTACCAGCGTCTGCTGGACCACATCAAACCCGATGTGGTGCACATCATGGCTGATGGCCGCATCATCAAGACCGGCGGCCCCGAGCTGGCGCTGGAAGTCGAGAACAACGGGTATGCCGACATCCTGTCCGAGGTGGCGTAATGGCCGAAGCAGCGACACAACAAACCCCGACCGAGGCGTTGATCGCCACGTTGGACCTGCCCCAAGGGGGCTGGTCCGATGCGGCGCGCAAGGATGCGTTGTCCCGTCTGCAACAGGCAGGTCTGCCCGAGCGTCGTGACGAATACTGGAAATACACCCGCCCCGATACGCTGACCCAGCCGCAGGCGGTCTCTGCCGCGGTGCGCGCGTCGGAAGACGTGGCCCTGTTTGATCAGATCGACCGGCTGAAGCTGGTGTTCGTCGACGGTGTGTTTGATGCCGATGCGTCGGACGATCTGGCGCTTGAGGGNATCACCATCGAACGGNTGGCCCAAGCGGANGCCGATCTGCATTGGGCGCGTGATCTTTANGGGACGCTGGAAAAGAACGGCCAGACNCCTGTGGCACGGCCCTTGGCGGCGNTGAACACNGCTTTTGCCNCGGATGGNGTGNTGATCCATGTNACNGNCAAANTNTCNAAGCCGGTGAATATCGTCTATCGCCGGACCTCCGANACAGCGGATGTCATGCTGCACCACGTCGTCAAGCTGGACGCCGGCGCNGAATTCACGCTGCTGGAGAACGGCCCCGTCGCCGCGCGCTTTAACGGTGTGCTTGAGGTTGANGTCGCGGATAACGCGTCTTTCCACCANGTGCGCGCCCAAGGCCGCGATCACGAACAACGNGCCGCGACGCATATCTTTACCCGTTTGGGGACTGAGTCCGCGTTCAAATCCTTTACNCTGACNGCCAATGGCGTGATGACGCGCAACGATTGTGTGATCGAGCTGACGGGTGACGATGCTGCGGCGCATGTCGCGGGGGCTTGCGTCGGTGATGGCGCGGATTTCCACCACGACGACACGGTGTTCATCACCCATGACGCGGTGAACTGCGAAAGCCGTCAGGTGTTCAAGAAGGTGCTGCGCAACGGGGCGACCGGTGTGTTCCAAGGGAAGATTCTGGTCAAGGCCGACGCGCAAAAGACCGATGGCTACCAGATCAGCCAGTCGTTGCTGCTGGATGACGACAGCCAGTTCCTTGCCAAGCCAGAGCTTGAGATCTACGCCGATGACGTGGCCTGTTCGCACGGCTCCACNTCGGGGGCGATCGACGAGGACGCGCTGTTCTATCTACGCTCGCGCGGTGTGCCGCATAACGTCGCGACGGATCTGCTGACCTTGTCCTTCCTGGCCGAGGCCGTGGAAGAGATCGAGGANGAGACCCTGCGCGAAGAGATCACCGCACGGCTTGCCGCGTGGCTTGAGCGGCACGCAGCCTGATGGCGGCGACACGCGATATCGTGGCCAGCTANCGCAACCCCGCCGCCGTTGTGCGGCGGTTGTTGGGGCAGGGCCCGCGGGAGGATCGCAACCTGGTCTATCTGATGGTCGCGTGTCTCATCTTTTTCGTGGCCCAGACCCCGCGTCTGGCCCGCGAAGCCCACGTCAACGGCACCGAGCTTGACATGCTNCTGGGGGCGACCCTGCTGGCATGGCTGTTCATCGCGCCGTTGATTTTCTACATGCTGGCGGCGGGGACGCAGATCATCCTCAANGTGNTGCGCGGCCGCCCCAGCGGCTATAGCACGCGTCTGGCGCTGTTCTGGGCCTTGCTGGCATCCAGCCCGCTTGTGCTATTGCACGGGCTGACGGCGGGATTCGTCGGCGAAGGGATCGAATTGCGCATCGTCGGGCTNATCTGGCTTTGCGTNTTTTTGTGGTTCTGGATCAGCGGGTTGCTGGTCGCATATCGGACACGCTCATGAATGCCCCTGATANAAGATCGGTTCTGACCGAGCTGGTCGTGCTTAGCCTGCGTGACCCGCGTGCTGCCGCGAACCAGATCATGGGNTGGCNGCTNGGGCGGGACGTGCTGTGGACCGCGCTGGCNCTGGCGGCNGCGATCAANACGTTGATNTTCTCGGTCAGTCTGGTGCTGCAACCGACNCCCGCGATGCCTGCGTTCTTTACCAGNCCGCTGGCGATGTTTGTCCTGCTCTCGGGCGTCCTGGTGATCACGACCCACGGGCTTTACTGGGCCGGGCGTGCGCTTGGGGGCGAAGGCGACCTTGGCGATGTGCTGGCCCTGGTGGTGTTCTTGCAGNTCCTNCGCATCATCGCGCAGGTGGCGATTTTCCTGCTGATGTTCNTCTCTCCGGGGGTGTCGGTGCTGGCATCCTTGGCGACGGGCCTGATCGGGCTTTGGATATTNGTCAACTTCATCGCCGCCGCCTTNAACTTTACCGGACTGGGCAAGGCTGTCGGCGTTTTGCTGATTTCTATGGCGGCCATCGTTCTGGGGCTNAGCCTGCTTCTCTCTATNGTGGGCGTTGCCGCCCAAGGAGTGCTTCTTGATGTATGACGTAAACACCATCCGCAGCGACTTTCCGATCCTGTCGCGCGAGGTGAACGGCAAGCCGCTGGTCTATCTCGACAATGGGGCCTCGGCCCAAAAGCCGCAGGTCGTGATTGATGCGATCAGCCGCTCGTACAGCCATGAATATTCCAATGTTCACCGCGGCTTGCACTATCTTTCTAATCTGGCGACCGATCAGTATGAATCCGTGCGCGGCACTGTGGCACGGTTNCTGAATGCCGGAAACGAGGATCACATCGTCTTTACCTCCGGCACGACAGAGGGGATCAATCTGGTCGCTTACGGTTGGGCCATGCCGAACCTGNAGGCNGGGGACGAGATCATCCTGTCGGTGATGGAGCATCACGCCAATATCGTGCCGTGGCATTTCCTGCGCGAGCGTCAGGGNGTNGTGATCAAATGGGTCGATGTGGACGCCTCTGGCGCGCTTGATCCGCAAGCCGTGATCGACGCCATCACCCCCAAGACCAAGCTCATTGCCGTGACGCAGGTGTCGAATGTTCTGGGCACGGTGGTAGACGTCAAGGCGATCACCNNAGGGGCCCATGCCAAAGGCGTGCCCGTCTTGGTTGACGGGTCGCAGGCGGCGGTGCACATGCCTGTGGACGTGCAGGATATCGGNTGCGANTTCTACGCGATCACGGGTCANAAGCTTTATGGTCCNTCNGGGTCCGGCGCGATCTATATCAACCCNGATCGCATGGCCGAGATGCGCCCGTTTCTGGGCGGCGGCGATATGATCCGCGAGGTCACCAAAGACGGCATCACCTATAACGATGCCCCGATGAAGTTCGAGGCGGGCACCCCCGGCATCGTGCAGACCATCGGCATGGGCGTGGCGCTGGATTATATGATGAACATCGGGATGCAGAATATCGCCGCCCATGAGGNATCNTTGCGCGATTATGCCGTGTCGCGTCTGTCGGGTCTGAACTGGGTGCAGGTGCAGGGNACCACNCCGGATAAGGCNGCGATCTTCAGCTTTACNCTGGACGGGGCGGCGCATGCGCATGATATNTCTACCATTCTNGATAAAAAGGGCGTGGCGGTACGTGCGGGTCANCATTGTTGCGGGCCGNTGATGCAGCANCTNGGCCAGACCGCCACCTGCCGCGCGTCCTTCGGGATGTACAACACCAATGCCGAGATCGACACGCTGATCGAGGCGCTTGAACTGGCGCATGATTTGTTTGCGTGACCCAAGGCTGATTTTGTAATTGCAGGGGGCGGGTAGTCTGGCTATACCTCCCCTAGATGGACCCTTAGCTCAGCTGGATAGAGCGCTGCCCTCCGAAGGCAGAGGCCAGAGGTTCGAATCCTCTAGGGTCCGCCATCTTCCCTTGAAGTAGATATGTTTATGTTGGGCTTCGCCCTCAGGCCTGCACGGCTTCTGGCGTGTCGCCTGTACTGGCAGGGGTAGGGGTGTCGTCCGTGTTGTCAGCGGCTGACAGGATCACGGCGGGCTGCTGTGCGGCGACGGTGGTGAACTCCATGTGGAAGGTCGTGCCTTCGCCGACTACGCTGTCGTAGAACAATTTTCCCGACATCTGCTGGGCCAGCTGTTGCGAGATATGGAGCCCCAGACCGGACCCCTGTGTCGCATATTGCCCGCCGTTCTTGACCTGTTCAAAGCGGCCAAAGACCTGTCCCTCCATCCCGTCGGGGATGCCGCGGCCGCTGTCCTTGATCGACAGGCGCACATGGCCGTTGCGGATGGATAGGCTGCCTTCAACGGTGCTGCCTTGTTCGGAGAATTTGATGGCGTTGGACACGAGGTTGTCGATGATCTGGCGGAGGGCAAAGGCGTCACCGGTGATCGTCGCGGTTTGATCACCTTTCGGCAGCACGAGGTCGATCTTCTGCTCGGCGGCGAACATCTTGTTCTCTTCCAGGCTTTCTTTCAGTAGCGCCCCCAGATCGACCGGCAGCGCGTCAAGCGACAGCGCGTCCACGTCGATCTTTTGCGCCAGCAGAATGTTATCGACCAGACGGGACAGGCGCATGCCGTTGCGCTGTGCGATTTCGAGGGGGGACCGGATGCGCGCGTCGATCTCGCCCAAACGCCCGCTAAGCGCCAACGCCAGCCCGCCCTTGAGCGAGGTAAGCGGCGTGCGCAGCTCGTGGCTGACGACAGAGATAAATTCATCCTTGGCGCGGTTGGCCTCGTCGGCGCGCAGCAGCGCATCTTCGAGGGCGCGGGTGATGACGATACGGTCGGTGATATCGACCAGGGTGATGCTCCACCCCAGAATGGCGCCGTTCGGGTCCAGCGGGCTTTCGATTTCCTGAATACGCGGGTCATAGATGCGCTGTTCGATGGTCAGGGATGCGTCCGTCGTGCGGGGGCTGCGGGTGTCGATCTTGGCCAAAAGGGCGTCGGCTTCGGCTTTGGACAGGTTGCACAAGCCGCTGCGTTTCGCGGCAGAGTTCATCAACGTGACACGGCGGTTTTTGTCGATCAGGATCACCGGTTCGCTGGTCGTGTTGAACAGGATCGACTGCCCGATCGACGCCATATCCATCGTCTTGTTCGTCAGCAGCATGAAGGTAAAGGCCAGGATACCGACGGTGAACATAAAGGCCGTCGGGTCCAGTCCGAAGACGGTGAAGCCGAAAATAACGTAAGCCGCATTGGCAGACAGCGGGGTGATCGTGACCACCGCCAGCATTGTCAGCAGCGGCCAGGCAGAACGGCGGGCGCGGGCAAAGGCCTTGATCAGCGCATAGAAGGTCGCGGCGACAAAAGTATACAGCACGGCCGTGATCGCGAAGAATCCCGGCCCATGGATATAGGTGATTTGCCGGTCACCGGGCAGGATGGCAGTCTCGGAGGTATAGACCAGCTGGTGCATGCTATTGGTTGCGGCAAAAACAAAGCAGCCCACGGGCACCAGCACCAGCGCGGCCACCACACGCTTTTTCGACAGCCACTCGGCCTGATGCACATAGGCGAAGACAAAGAAGCACCACGCCACAGGCACCAGCGCATTGCCCAGCCACGCGACGACGGCCATGTCAAACTGGCAGGCAAAGGACGGGTTGGAGGCTTCGGCCCCGACGGTGATCAGGGTCCAGATCATGGCGACGAAGGTCAGGCCGTAGAACCGCTTGCCGTGGAAGTGCTTATATTTCAGCATGCAGACCATAACGACCGCGGCGACAGCGCTCACGCTTGCGGCAGCCCAGAACACGGGCTGCATAGCTACACCTTCAAAGCACGTTGTCATTCATTCACCCACGGGCTGCGTCGTTGCAAAGCGATCTAGGCATACGGATGTGTTGAAACTTTGACAGAAGTTAGACAGCAGGCCCGTGCGTTCGGGGCCGTCGTTCTGTGTCAAAGACAATACAAGGCATAGTATAGCTTTGTGCCGTGATCATGCGTGTGTGGGATGTGGGGTCAAGCGCTGGACGGGTTAAACACTGGCCCGAACGCAAAAGAAATCCCCGCAAAACCGTGGTTTGCGGGGATTTTGATCTTGGGGGTAGGGAGAATCCCCATTACCGGCGGCGGCCACCCTTGCGGCCAGCGCGGCCACGCCCCTCTTGACCGGCCTTGGGCGCGACCTTGTTGAACTTGATCCATTCGGTGCCGTGAGGATCGCGGTCGAACAGGAAGTTGGCGGCGCGGATCGCCTCCATCTCTTTGCCGGGGGTGGGCTTGGTCGATCCCATCCCGAAGAGCGTCACAAAGGTTTCGTCGTCGATCTCGTCCGGCAGGATGATGCCTGCCGTCACCAGTTCGGCTTTCTTCTCGGCAATCTTGGTCTGGTTCACGGGCAGGGTGATCGGGTTCATGATCGCCGAGGTCATGCCAGCGCCCATTGCCATCGGCAGGAAAGCGTTGTTGATGCCGTGACGGTTGGGCAGGCCAAAACTGATGTTGGAGGCACCACAGGTCGTGTTCACGCCCAGTTCCTCGCGCAGACGGCGCACAAGGGTAAAGACCTGATGCCCCGCCGTCGCCATCGCGCCGATGGGCATGACCAGCGGGTCGACCACGATATCATGGGCCGGAATACCGAAGTCGGCCGCGCGCTCTACGATCTTCTTGGCAACGTCGAAACGCACGTCGGGATCTTCGGAAATGCCCGTGTCGTCGTTCGAGATCGCAACCACCGGCACGTTGTATTTCTTGACCAGTGGCAGCACGAGCTCCAGCCGCTCTTCCTCGCCGGTGACCGAGTTCAGCAGCGGGCGGCCCTCGCAGGCCTCAAGACCCGCTTCCAGCGCACCGGGGACCGAGCTGTCGATGCACAGCGGGATGTCGACGACGTTTTGCACGACGCGGATCAGTTCGGGCATCAGCATCGGTTCGACAAAGTTATTATCCGCATAGCGGGGGTCTTCGGCCATCTTGTTCGAGAAAACGGCACCCGAGTTCACGTCCAGAATATTCGCGCCCGCCGCGGCTTGCGCAATGGCNTCNGCCTCGACGCGGCTGAAATCGCCACGCTCCAGCTCTTCGGCGAGGATCTTGCGGCCGGTGGGGTTGATACGTTCCCCGATCACGCAGAAGGGCTCGTCAAAGCCGATGATCGCTGTTTTTGTTTTGGATTCGACGACAGTTCTGGTCATGGTGTTCAGTCTTTCCTTAGACGGAGTTGGCTGGTTGNGCAGCGGGTCCGCCATTTTCAATGGCCCAATTGGCATTCGTCTTGATCCCACCCAGCGGGAAGAAATGCACATGGGTAATGTTGAAATCTGGGTTGGCGGCTTTGTGGGCGGCTTTGTGGGCGGCCAGTTCGGTGATCACATCTGTCGGCTCGTAGGGCAACAGCAGTTTGGTGACATCCATCGCGCGCTTTTGCAGCACCTTCAGCGAAGGNCCGACCCCGCAGGCGATGGCGAATTTGATCAGGGTTTGCAGCTTGGCGGGGCCTGCAATGCCGATGTGGATCGGCAGGTCGATGCCCGCGTGTTTCAGGCTATCGGCCCATTCGATGATCGGCTGCGCCTCGAANGCGAATTGTGTGGCGATGGCCATCTTCGCGTCCGTCCGTTCGGAGAAACCCTGCTTCCAGCGCAGCGCATCNTCCACCCGNAGACGTGATCCATCGGTGTCGATGTCGCGGTTGCCNTCGGGGTGGCCNGCGATGTGCAGCCGTTCAAACCCGTGTTTGTCAAACANTCCGGTGTCCATCAACTGCATGGANTCGCTGAAATCGCCGTGGGGCGTCGTGACGCCACCGGCCAGCAGCAAGGCTTGGCGTACGTCAGCCTCGCCCTGATACATGGCGATCCAGTTTTCCAGCGTGGCACGATCCTTGATGATGCGGGCGGGAAAGTGCGGCATGACCTTNTAGCCGTCNGCATTNAGCCGCGCGGCNGTGGCGACCATGTCTTCGATCGGGGTGCCATCGATATGCGCGATATAGACCCGTGTCCCCTCGGGCAGCAGATCGCGGAAGTCTTCGACCTTTTCCGCCGTGCGGGGCATCACCTCGATCGAGTAGTCGCGCAAAAAACCCGCGACCTCGGGGGTAGGCAGATCGGACACGGGGGCTTCTTTGCGCCGGAAGTTCAAAAGGGACATGAGCATTTCTTTCATGAAGGGATCAACTTTTGCACCGGCAGCGGGCGGTTAGGCCCAGCCGTCATTGGCAATCAGCGTCTTGATGCGGTCACGGTCGAACTCTGCGTCGATGCGCGCGACCTCTGCATCGGCCACGGCGTCGGNTTCGCCGTCGACCGTATAGGGATCGGCCTTGCGCCATTCGGCCAGATAGGCATCGCTGTCATCCGCGCCGATTTTCATCGCNGCACGGTCGATGGCCTGTTCGAACCGTTCAGGCAGCGGACGCTTGGACCCGCGACGGCCTTTGCCGACGATGACCTGCGCAGGAATATCACGCCAATAGACGATGGTAACTTCGGGCATGATTGATTCCTCTGCTGTGCTTGTTTTTCTTAGCGGCTGTTGATCTGTCCCCGTCGCCGTTTTTCGACATTCAGAACGGCGTCTGCGACGTGGTCACATTACAGCGCGCAACCGCGACAGGCGAGGGGGGCGGGGCGTCATAATTCTCAAGATGGTTGTGAGGGCGACTATAAGCTTACGCTGNCGGATCTCTGGTTTCCCGCTTGCCCCTTGCCCGCAGAAACATTACCTTGGGGGCAACTCAATATGAAAGGCGCAATCATGGCGCCACAGCGTCCCAAAGGTGCGGGCGCGCTCGATGTACCGCCGGCTCTGAGCCCCGCGCCAGTTCCGCCCAGATCGACCGAACTTTATGCGGCCCTTGATCTGGGCACAAATAGTTGTCGCATGCTGATCGCACAGCCAAAAGGCAGCGGTTTCCATGTCGTCGATAGCTTCTCGAAGTCTGTCCAGCTTGGGGCAGGGCTTGAGAAAACCGGGCGATTGTCGCGCGGATCGATGACGCGTACCATTCAGGCATTGCGNATNTGCCAGCAAAAGCTGCGCCGTAACAAGGTGCGGCGGATGCGGCTTGTCGCGACCGAGGCGTGCCGCCGTGCCGCCAACGGTGCGGAATTCATGCAGCGTATCCAGCGCGAGACAGGGCTCAAGCTTGATATCATCAAGCCCGAGGAAGAAGCNCAGCTTGCCGTGATTTCCTGCGCGCCGCTGGTGAACCGCAAGACCCACAACCTGCTGGTGGTGGACATTGGCGGCGGTTCNACCGAATTGGTCTGGATCGACATCTCGAAGGTGCCAAAGGCGGATCGTGCGCAATCCATCATGCGGCTGCATGGGGGGTTCCATCAGGCGAANACNGANGTNCCNGCCGCGCGTGTGGTCGACTGGATCAGCGTNCCTNTGGGCGTGGCGACCCTGCGCGATCAATTCTCTGACGTGGAAGACGACGCCGCACGCTTNGCCTTGATGAGCTGGTTCTTCGAGGAGAACCTGACCGACTTCACCCCCTATCAGTCGATCCAGTCGCAGGACCATTTCCAGATTGTCGGCACCTCGGGCACGGTCACCACTGTTGCTGCCAGCCATTTGGGGCTAAAGCGCTACGACCGGACNAAGGTGGACGGGCTTCGCATGACCTCGGCGCAGATCGACAAGGTGATCCATTCCTATCTNGCGATGGGGCCGGGNGGNCGGCGTGCCGATCCGCGTATCGGGCTGGACCGTCAGGCGTTGATCATGTCAGGNGCCGCGATTTTGCAGGCGTTGATGCGGTGCTGGCCGACGGATAGATTAAGTGTTGCAGACCGTGGTCTGCGCGAGGGGCTGCTCTATGCCCAGATGAGCGCGGATGGCGTTTTGGAAGAAGGATTAGGCTGATGGCGAAAACTCCGACAGGCAAGACGCCCACGGGCGGTGCGTCGGGCGGGAANACCCCCACTGGCAAGAATACATCAGGGCGCGGCCAGCGTGACCTCAAGGTNAAGGTCAAGTCGGCCCGCGGGCGCAAGCTNAGCTCGACCCGTTGGTTGCAGCGCCAGTTGAACGATCCNTATGTCAANCGCGCCAATGCCGAAGGGTATCGCGGGCGCGCGGCNTACAAGATCATGGAGCTNGACGACAAATACCGCTTTCTGGTGCCCGGTGCGCGGGTGGTCGACCTTGGCGCGGCCCCCGGTGGCTGGTGTCAGGTCGCGGTCAANCGNTGNAANGTTCTTGGCGAGAAAAAGGGCAAGAANGTCGGNACNATTCTGGGGATCGACCTGCAAGAGATGGAGCCGATTGCAGGNTGCGAATTGCACCAGCTTGATTTCATGGAAGACGACGCGGACGAGATCGTCAAAGGCTGGCTGGGGGGCAAGGCCGATGTNGTGATGTCCGACATGGCGGCGTCAAGCTCNGGNCACAAACAGACCGACCACAACCNGATCATCGCGCTGTGCGAAGCTGCGGCCTATTTTGCTTTTGACGTGCTTGAGGATGGCGGCACATTTGTCGCGAAAGTGCTGGCCGGCGGCGCGGAGGGCGACTTGCAACAGCTCCTCAAACGTCGGTTTACCAAGGTCGCCAATATCAAACCCCCCGCCAGCCGGTCCGACAGTTCCGAGAAATTCGTGGTCGCCACCGGTTTCAAAGGGGCGCTACCCGAAGACCAAGAGAATCTATAGACCCCGCACTGCCCCAAGGCGCGCGGAATTATCAAATGTGATGCGGCAGTTAGANGACTGCCGCATTTTTTTGTGCGGCGGATGCGGTTGCTCTCTTACATATTCGTGAAATGGACCTAAATTGGATCATCGCGCCGCGGCAAAGTTCAATTGCTGCGACAAGAAGCCCTCATAAATCCGTATTTTTCCATCGCAATTTGCGAAAAGAGGGCTGGTCGTTTTGGCGTGGCTCATGACATAGTTGCGGCCATGTCTTTGTTCCTGATTATAGCCCTCCCGTTTCTTGGCGCCTTGCTGCCCGGCCTGATGTATCAGGCAGGCCGTCAAAGCTGCTTTTTGGTGACCTTTCTGGTGACGGCCTGNGCCGCGATCGGCCTTGCGACACATGCACCGGCCGTTCTTGCAGGCGAGGTCGTGACCGCCAGCCTCTCGTGGCTGCCGCAGCTGGGGNTGAACGTGAACCTGTTCCTCGACCCGCTGGGTTTGATGTTCGCGGGTCTGATCCTTGGCATCGGGATGCTGATCATCCTTTATGCGCGGTTCTATCTGTCGCGTGACGACAATATGGGCGCGTTCTTTACCTATCTGCTGCTGTTCCAAGGCGCGATGGTCGGGATCGTCCTGTCGGACAACATATTGATGTTGCTCATTTTCTGGGAGCTGACGTCGCTGTCGTCCTTCCTGCTGATCGGGTTCTGGAAGCATCTGCCCGAAGGGCGCCAAGGCGCGCGGATGGCGTTGACCGTGACGGGTATGGGCGGTCTGGCGATGATCGGTGGCATGCTGCTGCTGGGGCAGATCGTAGGCAGCTATGACCTGACCGTGATCCTCGAGAACCGCGAGCTGATCCAAGCGTCGCCGCTGTATCTGCCTGCGCTGATCCTGATCCTGCTGGGCTGTTTCACCAAATCCGCGCAGTTCCCTTTCCACTTCTGGCTGCCGCACGCGATGGCCGCCCCGACGCCTGTGTCGGCGTATCTGCACTCTGCCACGATGGTGAAGGCGGGGCTGTTCCTGATGGCGCGCATGTGGCCGGTGCTGTCGGGCACTGAAGTCTGGATCGTGCTGGTCTGCTCTGCCGGGTTGATCACGATGGTCCTTGGCGCGCTGATCGCGATTTTCAAGAACGACCTCAAGGCGCTGCTGGCATTTTCCACCGTGTCGCATCTGGGGCTGATCACCTTCCTGCTGGGCACGGGCACCTCCTTTGGGGCGATGGCGGCGGTGTTCCACATTCTGAACCACGCGAGCTTTAAGGCCGCTTTGTTCATGAGCGCCGGTATCGTGGATCATGCGGTCCACACCCGCGATATGACCCGACTGGGGGGCTTGCGCCGTCTGATGCCGATCACCTTCGCGATTGCCACGTTGGCCGCATTGTCGATGGCGGGTATCCCGTTGCTGAACGGGTTCTTGTCCAAAGAGATGATGCTGGAAGAGGCGCTGCACACCACGCTGTTCGGCTCGCCCTATCTGGTGGCGGCAGTGGCAACGCTCGGCGCGCTGTTCTCGGCCGCGTATAGCTTCCGGTTTATTGCGCATACCTTTCTGGGCGCAGAGCGGAACGATTACCCCGCCAAACCCCACGACCCCGAGTTTGGCCTGTGGATTTCACCGGCCTTGTTGATCATCCCCGTGATCGTGATCGGTGTGGCACCGTTCCTGGCGGAACCCTTTGTGCGCACCGTGACTCAAGCGGTCATCGGCTCTGCCGCCGAGATGCCAAGCGCGCATATCAAGCTGTGGCACGGCTTCGTGCCCGCGCTCGGCATGTCGGCGATTGCTGTGGTGGGTGGTTTGCTGCTGCTCGCCGCCTTCGGCCCGCTGGCGCGTCTTTGGGCCGCCACACCGCGCCCCGAGGCCAAGGACATCTTTGACCGTATCATCGCCGCGGCCGTGGGTCTTACCGGTCTGGTATCGGAGCGTCTGCACAACGGGTCGTTCACCCGCTACGCCGCCGTCTTTGTGACCGCCGTCGTCGCCATCGGGGCGCATGCGTGGTTTACCGGCACCGATGGCGCCCCCGCGCGCGAGATGCTGCCCATCACGCCCGTCGGCTTTGCCGGTTGGCTGATGCTGATGATCGCGACGGGATTCCTCGTGACGGTGCACCGGAACCGTCTGGCGGTTCTGATCCTGATGGGGATCATCGGCTTGATGGTATCGGTCGGGTTCAACTATTTCTCGGCCCCCGATCTGGCGCTCACGCAGATCTCGGTCGAGGTGGTGACGATTGTCCTGTTGCTGCTGGCGCTCAACTTCCTGCCCAACAGCACGCCTAAGGAAAGCACCATTCTGCACCGCAGCCGCGATATTGTGGTATCGGTTGTGGCAGGGCTGGCGGCAGCGGGCCTGATCTATTCGATCCTGATGTCGGATTTCCCGATTGCCTCTATCGCTGACTACCACCTTGCCAATTCCTATAAAGGCGGCGGCGGCACCAATGTGGTCAACGTGATCCTCGTTGATTTCCGTGGCTTCGACACCTTTGGCGAGATCATCGTTCTGGGGATCGCCGCGCTGGTCATCTATGCGCTGACAGAGGCGCTGATGTCCGGCCCTGTGCGCGCGCGTCTGCTGAACCGTGGCTATGAGGAAGAGCGCGCGGGCGATGCGCATCCGCTGATGATGGTGGTGCTGACACGCGTGTTGATGCCCATCGTTCTGCTGGTCGGTGTCTATATCTTCCTGCGCGGTCACAACGAACCGGGCGGTGGTTTTGTCGCCGGTCTGGTGGTCGCGATCGCGGTCGTGATGCAATATATGGCCAGCGGCTTTGCCTGGGCGGACAAGCGCCAGCGCTATCATTACCACGGGATCATCGGGGCAGGGGTGCTTTGCGCTGGTCTGACCGGCATTGGTGCGTGGTTTGCCGGTGCGCCGTTCCTGTCCTCTGCCTTTGGCTATTTCCGCATCCCCCCGATGGAGAAATTCGAGCTCGCCACCGCTATGGGCTTTGACCTTGGGGTCTTCCTCGCCGTCGTCGGCGCGGTGATGCTGTCGCTTGAAAGTTTCTCGCGCTTGGGCCGTCGCGCCGGCATCGAGGA
The DNA here is from genome assembly GCF_002167505.1 of Sulfitobacter sp. TMED3. NCBI lineage: Bacteria > Pseudomonadati > Pseudomonadota > Alphaproteobacteria > Rhodobacterales > Roseobacteraceae > Sulfitobacter > Sulfitobacter sp. TMED3. Next base: position 37,405 of record NZ_NHBI01000038.1, read on the forward strand.
AAGCGAACATGCTATGGATATCGACCCGTCACGGGATGAACCGAAAACCGAGACGGAGACCTGATATGGAGCTTTTAGTCGCGTCCGCCATTGGCGTTCTCACCGCTGCCGGGGTCTATCTGATCCTGCGTTTGCGTACCTTTCCCGTGATCATCGGCACCTCGCTGATCAGCTATGCGGTCAATGTGTTCCTGTTCGCCTCGGGGCGGCTGGCGTTGAACGCCCCGCCGATCCTGCGCGACGGGGTCGAGGTCTATACCGATCCGCTGCCCCAAGCGCTGGTGCTGACGGCGATCGTGATCTCCTTTGGGATGACAGCCGTGGTCGTGATGATCGCGGTCGGGTCCTACCTCAGCGCGGGAGATGATCTGGTCAACGAACCCGACACGCTGGCCGGAGCCGATACCGCAGAACCCTCCCCACGCGGAGGAGGCCCGGCATGACCCATTGGCTTATTCTTCCGATCGTTCTGCCGGCCATGCTGGCGGCGTTCATGGTGCTGGCCGCGCGCTATCACCTGCTGATCCAACGGGTGCTGTCCGTTACGGGCACGCTGGGGTTGCTGGCACTGGCGCTTGGGCTGTTCTGGCAGGCCTCCGACGGGACGGTCAGCCTGTACCAGCTTGGCAACTGGGCGGCACCTTTCGGTATCGTGCTGGTCGCGGATCGTCTGTCGACGCTGATGGTCCTGCTGACCTGTGTGCTGGCCGTGCCGGTGCTGCTTTATGCGATCGGGTCGGGCTGGGATACCCGCGGGCGGCATTTCCATCCGCTGTTCCAGTTCCAGCTTATGGGGATATTGGGCGCCTTCCTGACCGGCGACGCCTTCAACCTGTTCGTTTTCTTCGAAGTGTTGTTGATCGCCTCTTACGGGTTGATGATCCACGCGGGCGGGCAACGGCGTCTGCGCGCGGGGACGCAATATGTGCTGTATAACCTGCTGGGCTCGACCCTGTTCCTCTTTGCCCTTGGCACGATCTATGCCGAGACAGGCACGCTGAACATGGCCGATCTGGCGATGCGTGTGGCGACGTTGGATGCGGGTGATGGTGCGGGTATTCGCGTTGCTGCCGTGCTGTTGCTGCTGGTCTTTGCGGTCAAGGCCGCGATCTTGCCGCTGCATTTCTGGCTGCCCGCCAGCTATAGCGAGGCACCGGCCCCCGTGGCGGCGCTCTTCGCGATCATGACCAAGGTCGGGGCCTATTGTATCATCCGGTTCTACACGCTGGTTTTCCCTCCCGATCTTGAGATCACGCAGGGGCTGTTTGATGTCTGGCTGATGCCTGCCGCGCTGCTGACCGTCGCACTTGGTATGGCGGGCGTGTTGGGGGCCAAAAGAGCCGACCGCATGGTCGCGTTCTCGGTGATCGGGTCGATGGGCATGCTGCTGGCTGCCGTGTCGGTCTTTACCCCCGCCGGGATTTCCGCCGCCCTTTATTATGCGATCCATTCCACCTTTGCCGCCGCAGCGCTGTTCTTGCTGATCGACGTGATCCGCAGCCGTCGCGGCGCGGCCGAGGTGTCCTTTGTCGATGCGCCGCCGCTGGCAGGTGGGGCGCTTGTCGCGGGTATGTTCTTTGTCGCGGCGATCGCCATGACCGGTCTGCCGCCGCTCTCGGGCTTTCTGGGCAAACTGCTGATCCTTGACGCGGCACGCAGCGCTGACCTGATGTGGTGGGTCTGGGGTGTGATCCTTGTCGGGTCGCTGATTGCGGTTGTCGGTTTCTCCCGCGCGGGGAGCCAGATTTTCTGGAAAGCGCACCAGTCCGCCCCAGAACCTGCCGAGGGTGATGAGGCACCGGTTGTTGCCGAGAGGCAGGGCGTCTTGCCGATGGTGGCCATTGGCGGGTTGCTCGCCCTGCTTGTCGCGCTGACCGTTGCGGCGGGGCCCATGACCCGCGTGCTGAATGCGACCGCTGCCCAGCTGTTTAACCCCGAACGCTATCTTGCGGTGGTCCTGACCACGCCGGGTAAAGAGATCACGGACCATCACGCAGAGGATGACCACGGCGATGCCGAAGGGTCAGCCGATGCGACAGAGGACCACGGCGCAGAGGATGCCGCCGCACCAGAAAAGGATCACTGATATGTTGTCCCGACTGCTTCCGCACCCGATGCTGACGGCGATCCTCGCGATTGCCTGGTGTCTGCTGGTCAATGAAATCAAGCTTGGCACCATTGTCTTTGGTGTCATTCTGGGGCTGCTGATCCCGATTGCCACCGCGGCCTATTGGCCTGACCGCCCGCCGGTCGCGAAACCGGTCAAGCTTCTGGGCTATCTGATCATGGTCATGTGGGATATTCTGGTCGCCAACGTCGTGGTTGCGATGATCGTCCTGTTCAAGTCCAACAAGAACATGCGCCCCGCCTGGGTCGTCATCCCGCTAGAACTTCGCACCCCCGAGGCGATCACCATGCTGGCGGGGACAATCACCCTGACGCCCGGTACGGTGTCGGCGGATGTGTCTGAAGACGGGAAAGCTTTGCTGGTCCATGCGCTGGATGCTGAAAACCCCGACGAGGTGCGTGACGATATCAAACAGCGCTACGAGCGTCGCCTGAAGGAGATTTTCGAATGATTCTGATTGCATTGAATATCGCCTTTGTCGCTGTCGCGGTCTCGCAGCTTCTGGCGATGCTGCGGTTGTTGAAAGGCCCCAATACCGGCGACCGTATCCTGTCGCTGGATACGATGGTGGTGAATGCGATTGCCCTGATCATCCTGCTGGGGATGCGTTTGGGCACCGACATCTATTTTGAAAGTGCGATGATCTTTGCCATGCTTGGCTTTGTGTCGACCGTGGCCATCGCGCGCTTTGTGCTGCGAGGTGATATCATTGAGTGATCTACCCCTAATCCCCGAAATCATCATCTCGGCCCTGCTGATCGTGGGCGGGTTCTTTACCCTTGTCGGTTCCATCGGTCTGATCAAGCTGGACAACTGCATGTCCCGTCTGCACGCACCGACCAAAGCCTCGACACTGGGCGTGGGGTCGCTGCTGATGGCGGCGATGATCTATTCCTTCGCCTCCGGCACGGGGTCCCTGCACGAGATTCTGGTAATGGCGTTCTTGTTCGTCACAGCCCCTATCACCGGCAATTTCATCGCCAAGGTGAATTTGCACCGCCTGCATCAGACCAAGGATATGCCGCCAGCGCCCAGTGATCACGTCTGGGGCACATACTCCGACAAATAAGCCAAGCCCGCGCCCCAAAGCGCGGGTTTTTTCTTGGGCGCAAGGTAGGTCGGGCAGGGCGTCTGACGGCGGATCAAAGAAAATTTCAATTTTCCTGCCGATCCATGCAAAACCCCGCTTGACGCCATCGCGAGCAAACCCTATCACCACCAAACGCTTCGACGGCAACGACGAAGTACGCAGTGGGCGGTTGTAGCTCAGTTGGTTAGAGTACCGGCCTGTCACGCCGGGGGTCGCGGGTTCGAGCCCCGTCAACCGCGCCACCGCTGCATTTTATCAGATATTTTGATAACAAGCACACGCCCTTCGGGGCGTGGTTTGCTTGTGCGTTCAGACCCCTGATTTCCGCCACAAGCAGGGGATTTCCGGTGCTGATTCATGCGCAAAATGCCGTGGTGAAAATTTCCAAAATTCTTTGTAGTTTTCTGCGGTTAATCGCTTGACGCTCTGCGCTGGTTATCTTATTCCGCCCTTACTGCGCGGTTGTAGCTCAGCTGGTTAGAGTACCGGCCTGTCACGCCGGGGGTCGCGGGTTCGAGCCCCGTCAACCGCGCCACTTNTCCCTTTTTAGATTTCTGATTTACCTCGTCCTAAAAAGGGAAAAGCGGGCCGTTAGGCCCGCCCGTTTGCTTACGTCATCGCATCCAGAATACGTGCCCAGCTTCGGATTCCCTTGTGGAAGCTTTCGAGGTCGTATTTCTCGTTCGGGGAGTGGATGGCGTCGTCGTCTTTGCCGAATCCGATCAGCACCGGCGTGGTATCCAGAATTTTCTGGAAATGCCCCGCAATGGGAATCGATCCGCCACAGCCGACATAGGCAGCGGGAACATTCCATTCATCGGTCAGCGCTTTGCGGGCATCTTCGAATGCGGGGGCGGTGGTCTCGAAGACCGATCCTTGGCTCGACCCGTGGGCGTGGAAAGTCGCTTCGCAGTCCTCGGGCATCATGTCGGTTACCATCTTGCGAAAGCTTTCGCGGATGACGTGCGGGTCCTGGGTGCCCACCAGACGGAAGCTGATCTTGGCGTGGGCCTGCGAGGGCAGTACGGTCTTGAAGCCGGCACCTGTGTATCCGCTCCACATGCCGTTGACCTCGCACGTGGGGCGCGACCAGATCATCTCGATCGGCATGCGGTCCTGTTCGCCGGCGGGTTTCGACAGGCCCACATCGCCAAGGAAACTGTCGTGATCAAAGGCAAGCCCTTGCCACTGCGCCTGAATATCGTCGGGCAGTTCTGGCACCCCGTCATAGAAACCGGGCACCGTGATGCGGCCCGTGTCATCGTGCAGGGAGGCGATGACCTTGGATAGGACACGCGCGGGGTTCATCGACACGCCGCCGTACATGCCAGAGTGCAGGTCAAGATCAGGGCCGGTGATGGTGATCTCTTCGCCCATCAAGCCGCGCAGCATCGTCACGATCGACGGCACCTTGGACTGGAACATGCCTGTGTCGCAGATCATTGCATAGTCGGCGCGCAGCTCTTCGGCATTCTCTTCCATAAAGGGCACCAGCGACGGGGAGCCTGATTCTTCCTCGCCCTCGAAGAAGAAGGTCATGCGGCAGGGAAAATCGCCCTTGACCGCTTTCCACGCGCGCAGTGCCTCGACAAAGGTCATCAGCTGGCCCTTGTCATCTGCGGCACCGCGTCCGCGGATCACACGGCCTTTTGCCGTGTCCTCGACCGCGGGATCAAAGGGATCGCGGTGCCACAGGTTCAGCGGATCGACAGGCTGGACGTCATAGTGACCGTAGAACAGGATATGCGGCTTGTCGGCGGGGCCGTCCACATGGCCCACCACCATCGGGTGACCGGGGGTGGGGCGTTTGGTGGTCTTGATACCGATGCTGTTCAGATCTTCGACCAGCCAATCGGCGGCGCGGTCGCAGTCTTCCTTGAACGCGGGGTCGGTCGAGATGGAGGGGATGCGCAGCAGATCGAGCAGCCGGTCGGTGGCCGCATCCAGATCATGATCGATCCGTGCCAATACGTCGGGTAGGGACATGGGGGTAAACCTTTCTGTCAGGGTGAAGATTGCCGCGACCGTATCAGCGCGCTTGGCCGTGTCCAGTGGTGCGCCCGAGGTGGCCGCAGCTTGCGCGCCATACAGCGTGAGAATCGCTTGAGAATCAGGCCTTTGACGCAAGCGGGACAGCGTGCAGGTTTCCGATGCGCGACACCCGAGCGCGATGCGATGCGCCCCGGGCCGGCACCTGCGACAATCGGTTCCTATTAAGGCATTGAATTGAATGGCTCTAAACTATATTCATTCTAAAGCACGAATATGGCGAATGATCCGGTTGCCTTTGCTGGTCCCGCCACCGACGAAGGAGCAAGGCGCAATGGACTATACCAAACAGCTTGATCAGGCGATTGACCGGCTGCACGAGGAAGGTCGCTACCGCACCTTCATCGACATTGAACGCCGCAATGGTCAATTCCCCCACGCTGTCTGGACCCAACCCGACGGGCAAGAGAAGAATATCACCGTCTGGTGCGGGAATGATTACCTTGGGATGGGGCAAAACCCTGTCGTTCTGGCCGCGATGCACGAAGCACTTGATGCGACGGGTGCAGGGTCGGGCGGGACGCGCAATATCTCGGGCACCACGATTTACCACAAACGTCTCGAGGAAGAGCTGTCGGACCTGCACGGCAAGGAAGCCGCCTTGCTGTTCACCAGCGCCTATATCGCCAATGACGCGACGCTCAGCACGCTGCCCAAGTTGTTTCCCGGTCTGATCATCTATTCCGACGAGCTGAACCACGCGTCGATGATCGAAGGGGTCCGCCGCAATGGCGGGGCCAAGCGTATCTTCCGCCATAACGACGTGGACCACCTGCGCGCGCTTATGGCCGCCGATGATCCCGCCGCACCCAAGCTGATCGCCTTTGAATCGATTTACTCGATGGATGGTGATTTCGGCCCGATCGAGGCGATTTGCGACATTGCCGATGAATTCGGCGCGCTGACCTATATCGACGAAGTACACGCCGTGGGGATGTATGGCCCGCGTGGGGCAGGGGTCGCCGAGCGTGATCGCCTGATGCACCGGCTGGATATCATCAACGGAACGCTGGCCAAGGCCTACGGCGTGATGGGTGGCTATATCGCCGCCTCGGCCAAGATGTGCGATGCCATCCGGTCTTACGCGCCGGGTTTCATCTTTACCACGTCCCTGCCGCCAGCGGTTGCCGCCGGTGCTGCGGCTTCGGTCGCCTACCTCAAGACCGCGCCCGAACTGCGCGAGAAGCACCAGCAGCAGGCCAAGGTGCTGAAACTGCGGCTCAAGGGCTTGGGTCTGCCGATCATTGATCACGGCAGCCATATCGTCCCTGTGATTGTCGGAAACCCCGTACATACCAAGATTTTGTCGGATCGCCTGCTAGAGGATCACGGCATCTATGTGCAGCCGATCAACTTCCCCACCGTGCCCCGCGGGACAGAGCGTTTGCGCTTTACCCCGTCGCCCGTACATGGCCCGCTGGAAATCGAAGGGCTGGTCCACGCGATGGACGCTTTGTGGTCCCATTGTGCGCTGAATCGTGCCGAAATGGCGGGGTGACCCCGAATATTTCGTATAGTCCGTTGATTTATGCTACCGATATCGAAAGAAAAGCTTAATCTCGAATCAACATGTTGTTTCGATTAAGGGCAGCGGGCATAGCTACGGGACATTTTTATGATTGGGCGGTGGTCTTCCAAGTCGGCAGATAACGAGCAAGTTGAAGCCAAAGGTTTCGACGCGTTCGACTTGCGCCTTGGTGACCTGATGCGCGGTGAACGCGCGACGCTTGGTAAATCCCTGCTGGATGTCCAACGCGAGCTTCGGATCAAGGCATCCTACATTGCCGCCATCGAAAACGCCGACCCGGAAGCCTTTGATACACCTGGATTTATTGCCGGTTACGTGCGGTCTTATGCGCGCTATCTGAACATGGACCCGGACAAGGCGTTCGCAGCCTTCTGTGCTGAATCCGGTTTTGCCGTGGCGCATGGCATGTCCTCCAAAGCGTCCGTCGTCAAAAAACCGACCCGCGAAGAGCGTATGACCCGCAATGGCGAGAGCGATATTTTTGCCCGCCCTGCGACGCCCTTCACCCCCGTCGGTGATTCCCTTCTGGCGCGCATAGAGCCCGGTGCTTTGGGTTCGCTGCTGGTGCTCGTCGCTTTGATCGGCGGGATTGGCTATGGCGGGTGGAGCGTTCTGCAAGAAGTGCAGCGCGTGCAGGTCTCTCCGGTGGATGAAACGCCTGTTGTGCTGTCTGACCTTGATCCGCTTCAAGGCGCGCTTGCCTCCGCTCCCGAAACGACAGAAGACCCCGATGCGCCGACCGCGATGGCTGTGCCACGTTCCGACGCGCTGGACCGGCTTTATCGCCCTGCCGCACTGGATGTGCCTGTTCTGGTCGCGCGGGATGCGCCGATTTCCTCGATTGATCCGCGCAGTATCGGCAGCTTTGCCTCGACCTCGCCTTCGCCTTCCGTCGGGGATGCGCTGCGCACCGCAGAGAATACCGTGGTCCAACGGGATACGCCCGAGGTGCTGCCGGGTGCCGTGCCGCAGGTGGTCGAAGGGCCCGCGCCGCAGTTGCGTATGGTTGCAGCCTATCCATCCTGGGTGCGTGTACGCGCCGCAGATGGCAAGGTTATCTTTGAAGGCATCATGAACAAGGGCGACAGCTGGGATATCCCCGCGACCGAAGAGCCCCCGACGCTGCGCACCGGCGAATCCGGCGCGCTGTATTTCGCGATGGACGGGCAGTACTTCGGGCCTGTTGGCGATCGTGGGGCTGTGACGTCGAACCTGCCGCTGCACCGTCAGGCGCTGGCGGAGCTTTACGAGCCAGCCGTACTGGAAGAGAATTCCGCGCTCGCGACAATGGTGGCCGAGCTGAAGAATGCGGCGACTTCGCCGACGGAATAAGCCGGATACCATTGCAACAACGCGACGGGCTGAATAGGTGTAGGGCGAACCGAACCTGACAGACCCTTCGACTGTTTCATCGCCAAAGGTAGCTTTGCATGTCCCTCAATCACATTCGCCCGTGGCGCAACATTTACCGCCGGAAGTCCCGTCAGATCATGGTGGGGAATGTGCCGGTCGGGGGCGATGCGCCGATCACGGTGCAGACGATGACGAACACGCTGACGACGGATGTCAAAGCGACCATCGCGCAGATTCAGGCCGCTGCCGATGTGGGGGCCGATATCGTGCGTGTGTCGGTGCCGGATGTCGAAAGCTCCAAGGCGCTGAAAGAGATCGTGCGAGAGGTATCGGTGCCGATCGTGGCGGATATCCATTTCCACTACAAACGCGGAATCGAAGCCGCCGAGGCGGGGGCTGCCTGTCTGCGGATCAACCCGGGCAATATCGGCGACGAAAAGCGCGTCAAAGAGGTGATCAAGGCCGCGCGGGACAATAATTGTTCGATCCGCATCGGCGTGAATGCTGGATCGCTGGAACGTCATCTGCTTGAGAAATACGGCGAGCCATGCCCCGATGCGATGGTCGAAAGCGGGATGGATCACATCAAGATCCTGCAAGACAATGATTTCCACGAATTCAAGATCAGCTGCAAAGCTTCTGACGTCTTTATGGCCGCCGCTGCCTACCAGCAGTTGGCCGAGGCGACGGATGCTCCGATCCACCTTGGCATCACCGAGGCGGGGGGGCTGACCTCTGGCACGATCAAATCGGCCATCGGCCTGGGTAACCTTTTGTGGATGGGCATCGGTGACACGATCCGTGTGTCCCTGTCTGCGGACCCCGTGGAAGAGGTCAAGGTTGGCTACGAGATCCTGAAATCCCTTGGTCTGCGTCACCGTGGTGTGAACATCATCAGCTGCCCCAGCTGCGCGCGGCAGGGCTTTGACGTGATCAAGACCGTCGAGGCGCTGGAACAACGGTTGGAGCATATCAAGACCCCGATGAGCCTGAGCATCATCGGTTGCGTCGTCAATGGCCCCGGTGAGGCGCTGATGACGGATGTGGGCTTTACCGGCGGGGGCAACGGGTCGGGCATGGTCTATCTTGCGGGCAAACAAAGCCACAAGCTGGGCAATGACGCGATGATCGATCACATCGTCGAACAGGTTGAAGCTCGCGCCGCCGCCATCGAAGCGGAGACCCAAGCGGCAGAGCAAGCAGCCGAGTGACTTTGCCCCAAGCGGCGCATTTGCCATCGACAGATATTTGCGTATTCCATATCAATAGATATGCCTGATCACGCCGCCAAGACCCCGACGTACGCCGAGTTTTTCTGCGGTGGTGGCATGGTGCGCGCGGCCTTGAAGGACCGCTGGGATTGCGTGCTGGCCAATGATATCGACGCGATGAAATGCAAGGTCTATGCCCAGAATTGGGGGCAGGCGGCATTGCATCAGGGCGATATCGCGGCCATGCCCGATGACCTTCTGACACGTCAGATCGATATGTATTGGGCGTCGAGCCCTTGTCAGGATTTCAGCCTTGCGGGCANGGGGCNGGGCNTGGGCGGCGCGCGCAGCGGTGTCTTTNCCCATTGGGCCGACAAGATCGCCACGGCCATAAAAGCAGGNTTTGCGCCGCGNATNATCGCCTTTGAAAACGTCGTCGGGNTGGTGTCGCGCAATGGTGGGGCGGATATGAACACCGTACTCGCGACCTTTGTGCGGCTTGGCTATAAGGTCGGCGCGCTCGAGATCGACGCGCGGCGGTTCCTGCCGCAAAGCCGGCCGCGTCTGTTCGTTGTGTGCGTGCGCGAGGATATCGATATCTCGGGGCTGACGGTGCCAAAACCGTCCCATGTCTTTCACGGCAAGAAGCTGCAAAAATTTCTCGCCTCCGCCGCACGGCCGGTCCGATCCAACTGGGTCTGGTGGAAATTGGGGGATGCCCCCGCCGACGAACAGGCGCTTGAGCGTGTGCTTGAACGGCGTGCCACCATGCCGTGGTTTAGTGCTGCGGATACCGACCGTCTGCTGACGCTGATGTCGCCCCCCAGCCTTGAACGGCTGCGTGTAGCGCGTAAAGCGGGGCGTACGGTGGTGGGCACAATCTATAAACGCGGGCGCCCCGATGCGGATGGGAATGTCCGCCAACGGGCAGAGCTGCGCACCGACGGGATTGCGGGCTGCTTGCGGACCCCTGCGGGCGGGTCCTCGCGGCAGATCCTGATGTTTATCAAGGGCAACCAGACCAAGGCCCGGCTTGTTTCCTCGCGCGAGGTGGCGCGGCTGATGGGGTTGCCGGACAGCTACAAGATGCCCGACACCTATAACAACGCCTACCGCGTGGCGGGGGATGGGGTCGCCGTGCCTGTCGTGCGCTATCTCGACGAGGTGTTGTTCGCGCCCCTGCTTGAGCGTCAGTCGCTGGAGGCAGTCGCTTGAACGCGGCGCAGGCGTTTCGGGGCAAGGCACTGGCGGCGCTGACCAATCAGATCGGCGTCTATGCGCTTTGTGATCTGGATGGCAATCCGATTTATGTGGGCCAGTCGGTTGATGGGATCCGCACGCGGGTGCGCCGGCATCTGACATCGGCGCGGTCCGATGTGATTGCCAACCGTCAGATCGACGTGTGGGAGATCGCCTTTGTCTGGGCCTGGCCGGTGGCGACGAAGGCAGAGGTAGAACCGCTGGAACGCGCGATCTTTGCTCATTACGACGCTGAATTGCCGCTGATGAACGGCAAGGCGATGGTGGCCGATGCGCCGCTGTTCGACTGGCCGGAAAAGCAGGTGGTGCAGGTCATCGACGAAGAGGAGCGACAGTCGCGGTTGACCCCGTCAAACCGGCTGCCGCGCCAGATCAAGCAGTATGACTTGCTGGTCGATTATATCCTCAACGTGAAAGAGGCCCCGCATCTCAAGCGGTCGCTTGATGCGCATTTCAAACGCATGGTGCGCTATCATCAGCGGTTTCTCTAGGCTCTACGGGGCCAGATACCGCCGCAGCACGATGTCGGGCATATGGCCACGCAAGATGCGGTCTGCCATCACGTAGAAGGGAGGATCGGTCATGCCAAGCTGTGCCGCAAGGGCGACGCTGGCAGGATCGGACATCATGTGATGCGTGAAGATGATGTCGTATGCATCTGTTATCGCTTCCAATTCCGCCAGCGCGAGATCGCAGTCTGCGCAGTCGTCGCCGGTAAACAACGCAATCGGCGCTCCGGCCAATACTTGATCTGTCAGGGAAGCGATAAGCGCGAGATCCGCCTGCGCCTTCTCTTGATAGGCTTCGGCAGCATAGTTGCGGGGGGCCACAGCGGGTGCTGCAAGTTCGGGCTCTGCCAGAAGCAACGCCCGCACTTCTTCCCCCAAGGCGCGCCGTTCTGCATGGGTCAGCGCGCTAAAGTCGGTCTGCGCGGCCACCGGGAAGGCCGCCACGCAACAAGCCAATGCCAAGCGCATCTTAGCCGCGTTTTTCTTCCAGAATGGCTTTCATCTGGTCGTAAGGCAGATAGCCGCGCAGCAGTTCGTCCTGCATCACAAAGGTCGGTGTGCCGGAAATCTGCAGCGTCTGTGCCAGCGCGCGGGTCTTTTCGATCTCTGCGGTGACTTCGGCACTGTCCATCTTTTCCTGAATGGCCTCGGCATCCAGATCGAAGCTGCTGGCCAAGCGTCCCAGCGACGTCGGGGTGATGTCGCCGTTAAAGCTCATCAAGGCATCATGCACGGATTTATAGGCCTCGTCCCCCGCAACGATCTTGGTTGCGATGGCAAAGCGCGAGGCGACCATGGATTGTTCGCCCAGAATCGGCAGTTCTTTCACGATAAAGCGGATGTTGCCGTCGCCATTGACCAGTTTTTCAACCTCGGAGAACGCTTTTTTGCAGTAGCCGCAGCGGTAGTCCATAAACTCTACGATGGTCATGTCGCCTTCGGGATTGCCACCGACATAGGAATAGCCGTCGTCGAAGATCGCAGCCGCATTGTCGGACACCAGCGTGAAATCCGCCTGCGCCTGTGCTTCGGCCTGACGGGCCTGCAGCTGGTTCACCGCTTCCATGATGACTTCGGGGTTTTCCATCAGATAGGCGCGGACCTCGGCGCGGAATTGCGCGCGTTCGGCATCGGTCAGTTCGGTCAGGTCCATCGCATGGGCGGGGGCTGTCAGGGAAAGGGCCACTAGGGCGGGGGCGATCAGCTTTTTCATCAGGGTCACTCGCTTGTTGTTACGCAGGGGTGCAGGCACCGGTTGCAAGGGTGGTGCGCGATTTTGCCAGCGCGCACAAGGGTTGACGGCACCGGCGGGGTGCGGTGAAAGGTCCGGGCTCAACAGTAGGATCAAGCCCATGCGTATTTCAACCCGATCTCAGGTCGATCCCTTTATCGTGATGGATGTGATGCAGGCCGCCGCCGCCGCCGAGGCGGAGGGCCGCCACATCATTCATATGGAGGTCGGCCAACCCGGCACAGGCGCGCCCAAAGGGGCCAGCACCGCATTGACCGCCGCGATGGAGCAGGGCGCGCTTGGCTATACCGTCGCATTGGGACTGCCTGCGCTGCGCCAGCGGATCGCGCGGATGTATGGAGAGTGGTACAACGTCGATCTGGACCCGAACCGCGTGGTCATCACCTCTGGCTCTTCGGGCGGGTTCATCCTGACGTTTACCTCGCTCTTTGACACCGGGGACCGTGTGGGCATCGGGGCACCGGGTTATCCCAGCTACCGCCAGATTCTCAAGGCGCTGGACCTTGCCCCCGTGGATCTGCCCACTTCGCTTGAAAACCGCTTGCAGCCGGTGCCTGCGGATTTCGCGGGTATGGACCTGCAGGGGCTGTTGGTGGCGTCGCCGGGCAATCCGACGGGCACGATGCTGGATCACGCTGCCATGTCCGCGCTGATCGACGCGACGCAAGCGCAGGGGGCATCTTTTATCTCGGACGAGATTTACCACGGCATCGAATACGAGAAAAAGGCCGTGACCGCGCTTGAGATCACCGATGATGTCTATGTCATCAATTCGTTTTCCAAGTATTTCTCTATGACCGGTTGGCGTGTCGGCTGGATGGTTGTGCCAGAGGATCACGTGCGCGTGGTCGAACGGATCGCGCAAAACATGTTCATCTGCGCCCCCCACGCCAGTCAGGTCGCCGCGCTTGCCGCTATGGATTGCACCGATGAGCTTGAGGCGAATATGGATGTCTACCGCGCCAACCGCGCGATGATGATCACCGGCCTGCGCGAGGCGGGCTTCACCCGTTTCGCGCCCCCCGACGGGGCCTTCTATGTCTACGCCGATGTGTCCGAGCTGACGGATGACAGCCGGGCATTGGCGCGGGATATTCTGGACAAGGCGGGTGTGGCCGTGACCCCGGGGCTCGATTTCGATCCGGTGCGCGGGCATCACTGGCTGCGGTTTTCCTATGCGCGCAGCACCCAGGATATTGCCGAAGGGCTGGGGCGGCTCAAGACCTATATGGCGGCCCGCTGAAAGGCTGGCTCGGGTGGCGGCGGGGGGCTATACCTGCCGCAACCACCCCGAGCAGAACGGTGACAGGCATGCGTATTCTTCCTATTATCGCAACGGTTTGCGCGCTGTCCTTGCCAGCGTCCGCGCAGGATCTGACCGCGCTGGCACGCGTGGACCCTACCAAAAGCGCCATCTCGGATGGCTGGTTCGGGGGCACGACGCTGACGCTTGGGCTGAGCCAAGGGGTACCGTTTCGGGTGTTCTTGCTGGATGATCCGGCGCGGCTGGTGGTCGATTTCCGCGAGGCCGACTGGAGCGGTGTGAACACCAAAGACCTGCTGCCTGAACCCGGACGGATTACCGGTCTGCGCTTTGGCCCGTTCCAGCCCGGTTGGTCGCGGCTTGTCGCGGATCTGGCCGAACCGATGATCCCGCGCGAGATCGGGATGCCTGTCAACAAGGGTTCCGGTCACGCCACGCTTGAAATCGCCTTGAAATCCGCCAGCCCCGAGGAATTTGCCGCCGCCGCCGGTGCGCCCGTTGATCCGGCGTGGACCATGGCGCTGGCCGCACCGCCCAAGGCGGTTGCCGACCTGAAAGAGGTACCGTTTCGCGTGGTGCTGGACCCCGGTCACGGGGGCGTTGATCCGGGGGCAGAGACAGATGGTATTCTGGAAAAAGACCTGATGCTGTCCTTTGCCCAAGCCCTGCGCGATACATTGGTCCGCGACGGGGTCGATGTGGTGATGACGCGCGACACGGATCATTTTGTCGCGCTTGAAACCCGCGTCGCCATTGCGCATCAGGCCGAAGGCGATCTGTTCATCTCGCTCCATGCGGACAGTTTGCAGCACGGCGGCGCAAAGGGGGCGACGGTCTATACGCTGTCGGACGACGCCAGCGATACTGCCACAGACCATCTGGCCGCACGCCACAACCGCGCCGATATTATCGCAGGGGCCGACCTGACCGGATCGGATGACGAGGTTGCCAGCGTGCTGCTTGATCTTGCCCGCCAAGAGACAGAGCCACGGTCGGTTGCCGCCGCTAAAGTGCTGGTTGAAGGCATGAAAGCCGCCGGCGGTCCGATGAATCGCCACCCGCTGCGCAACGCGGGCTTTTCGGTGTTGAAATCGGCTGATATCCCGTCGGTCCTGATCGAAATCGGCTTCCTCAGCTCGAAGCGTGATCTTGCCAATCTGCGAGACCCGATCTGGCGGGCGGTCATGGTGTCGGCGATTGCGGATTCCATCGCCAAATGGCGCGACGCGGATGCCGCGCTCAAGCCCTTGATTCGCCAATAAACCGCACCCGAACGCCCCTCTAGGTGTTGCGCGGGTTACCGCACAGGGCCACTGCATCGTGTTTTGACGATTCCCGCAGGGTTGCGTATAGACGGGTCACCAACCCTCCTTGCAAGGAACTGCCAGCCGTGTTTCGTTTGATCCTGTCTTTCTTCGGGGGTATTTTTACCACCCTCACCATGAGCATCGGTATGGTCGCGCTGACCATCGGCGCGGTGTTCTGGATGTATGGCCGCGATCTGCCCAGCCACGAATCCCTTGCGCAATATACGCCCCCGACGATCAGCCGGATTTATTCGGGGCAGGGGCGGTTGATTGACGAATTCGCCAAGGAACGCCGCCTGTTCGCGCCGGCCAATACGATCCCGCCGCTGATCAAACAGGCCTTCATCTCGGCCGAAGACAAGAATTTCTATACACACGAAGGCTATGACCTGCGCGGCATCGGGGCGGCGGCCATAGATGCGGTGCGCACAAGGGGCAAGGATGTGCGCGGTGCATCGACCATCACGCAGCAGGTGATGAAGAACTTTCTTCTGTCCGGCGACCGTCGGGCTGAACGGAAGATCAAGGAAATCATCCTCGCCGCACGGCTTGAGGAAACGCTGCCCAAGGAAAAGATCCTTGAACTTTATCTGAACGAGATCTTCTTGGGCCAGAACTCCTACGGTGTGGCCGCCGCGTCGCAGACCTATTTCAACAAGACATTGGGGGAACTNGCCCCNCACGAGGCTGCNTTCNTNGCCTCGCTGCCCAAAGCGCCGTCCGATTATCACCCCGTGCGCCGCAAGGACCGNTTGCTGGCACGCCGGAACTTCGTGCTGCGCGAGATGAAGGAAAACGGCTATATCACCCCCGCCGTCTACGAGACCGAGGTCGCACAGCCCTTGCGCTCGGTGCAGAACGGGGACTTTGAAAGCTTCAANGCCGAACTGCCGCCGCGCGATTACTTTACCGATGAAATCCGCCGCCAACTGTCCGAGAACTTTGGCGAGGGCGAATTCTTTACCGGCGGCCTGACCGTGCGTGCCACCATCGACAACGAGATGCAGCCCATTGCCGCACAATCCTTGCAGCAGCAGCTTGAGGAATATGACCGCGGCATCGGTATCTACCGCGGCACCGGCAAGAAGATCGCGCCCGAAAAGCTGACCACCGAGGCNGATTGGCGCGAAGCNCTGTCNGACACCCGTGTGCCACGTGACGTTGATCTGGAAAACCCGTGGTATCCCGCCGTGGTGCTGAGCCTGACCAATGACGCCGCCCGCATCGGGATCGAAGGCGTGGACGAGGACGCAGACGGTCATTTCATCCCCGCCAAGGATNTCCANTGGGCGCGCAAACGTCTTGANAATGGCAAGCTCGGCAACCGNGCCCANGTGCCCGCTGACCTGCTTGAGGTCGGNGACGTGGTGCTGGTGCGCCGCATGACNGCGGATAGTGACGGGTCGTTCATCCGCTGGACTTTGCGTCAGATTCCGGAAGTGCAGGGCGGCTTTGTCGCGATGGACGTGAACACAGGGCGCGTGATCGCGATGCAGGGCGGNTTCTCCTATCAGGCGTCGGTGTTCAACCGTGCGACACAGGCGAAACGCCAGCCGGGATCGAGCTTCAAACCCTTTGTCTATGCCGCGGCATTGGACAGCGGCTATACCCCTGCGACCATCGTTGTAGACGCCCCGATCGAGATCAACACACCCCAAGGCATGTGGCGGCCNCGAAACTCGTCGAACAAGTTCTACGGGCCGACGCCNCTGCGGACGGGNATCGAACAGTCGCGGAACCTCATGACCATCCGTCTGGCGCAAGAGGTCGGGATGAACACCGTTGGCGACTATGCCGAACGGTTCGGGGTCTATGACAACCTGTCGCCNGTGCTNGCCAACGCGCTTGGNTCGCAGGAAACNACGCTNTACCAGATGGTGTCGGCCTATGCGATGTTCGCCAATGGCGGCGAGCGNGTGCAGCCGACGCTGGTGGACCGTGTGCAGGACCGCTANGGCCGCACTGTCTACAAACATGATCAGCGGATCTGTAACGATTGCCAGCTTGAAACGCTGGCCCCCGGTGTGGGGCCGCGCATCATCTCNAACCGCGAACGGGTGATGGACCCGATCACGGCCTATCAGCTGACATCGATGATGAAGGGCGTGGTGGATCGCGGNACGGCGCGTGGGGCGGTGAACCTGCCCGTGCCAATCGCGGGCAAGACCGGNACCACCAACGANGCCAAAGACGTCTGGTTCGTCGGCTTCTCAAGCAANATCGTGGCGGGCTGCTATATCGGTTTCGACAATCCGCGCTCGCTGGGGCGTCGTGCCTATGGGGCGGGGATGTGTGGNCCTGTNTTCCAGCGGTTCATGAGCGAAGCGATCAAGAAATACGGCGGCGGCCCCTTCGAAGTGCCCCCCGGCGGTCACTTCATCAAGATCGACCGCTTCACCGGTGCNCGTCTGTCTGACAGCGCCGCAGGTNNNAACGTTGTGGCCGAATACTTCCGTGACGGCGAAGAGCCGCTGTTCGGGATCACCTTNGATGGNGGCTTTGCGATGGGGGCGGATCTGCCTCTGGTCGANGAAGCCGGCGGCGCGCGCGCGCGAGGTCACGACCTCTACCGGTAAAAAGGCGCGTGTCGGGCCCAAGGCAAGCTTTGGCAGCATCAACTCCGGCGGGTTGTACTAGGCCCGGCCCCATTCTACAGCGCTTGCCCAAGTTGCGGCGCTGGTCTATTTGAAACGCGGCCCCGGCTATTCGGGGCCGCGATCTATTTAAAGGCAGGATACCATGCGCGCAGATGCACAAAATACAGCGGATAAGATCAGCAAGTCGCTGGAGCTGTTGGCACAGCGTCTGGACGTCGAAACAGCGCCATACCGTCTGGAAGAATTCAATGCCCGTGTCGAAGACCCCAATCTGTGGGATGATCCCGATGCTGCGCAAAAACTGATGCGCGACCGTCAGGCGCTGGTCGATTCCATCGCCACCTACGAGGGCATCAAACAAGAGCTGGCCGATAACATCGAACTGATCGAACTGGGCGAGATGGAAGGCGACGACGAAGTCATCGCAGAGGCCGAGACCGCGTTGAAAAAGCTGGCCGAGACAGCCGCACAGAAAGAGCTGGAAGCGCTGTTGAACGGCGAGGCCGACGGGAATGACACCTTCCTTGAAATCAACGCAGGGGCAGGCGGCACCGAAAGCTGTGACTGGGCCAATATCCTGTCGCGGATGTATGTCCGGTGGGCCGAGAAAAAGGGCTATAAGGTCGAGCTACAGTCCGAAAGCCCCGGCGAAGAAGCGGGGATCAAATCGGCGACCTACAAGATCAGCGGTCCGAATGCCTATGGCTGGCTCAAGTCGGAATCCGGTGTGCACCGTCTGGTGCGGATCAGCCCCTTTGATAGCGCCGCCAAACGGCACACGTCCTTTACCTCTATCTGGGTGTATCCGGTGGTGGACGACAACATTGAAATCGACATCAACCCCAGCGACATCCGCATCGACACCTATCGGTCCTCGGGCGCCGGTGGTCAGCACGTGAACACCACCGACTCGGCCGTGCGGATCACGCACCATCCTACCGGCATCGTCGTGACCAGCTCTGAGAAATCGCAGCACCAGAACCGCGACATCGCGATGAAGGCGCTGAAATCGCGGCTGTATCAGATGGAGCTGGACCGCCGCAACGCGGCCATCAACGAAGCCCATGAAAACAAGGGCGACGCGGGCTGGGGTAACCAGATCCGGTCCTACGTCTTGCAGCCGTACCAGATGGTCAAAGACCTCCGCACCAACTTTGAAACCTCGGATACCAAAGGGGTGCTGGATGGTGACCTTGACGGGTTGATGGGCGCCGCGCTGGCGCTTGCCGTGTCGGGCAAGACCCGCGCCGAGGCGCAAGAAGGCTAAGGCCAAATATCAGGCAACTGCGCGCGAGCGGCCTTGTCTCGTGCAGCAGTTTTGCCGGTGCCTCTTGCATACCCCTGCCGCCTTCCGTTCTATGACCCCGAACGGAGGGCTCGGCCATGAACATACTAGACATCGGGGCCTTGGCCCAAGCGGAGGCATTGGCGAGCGGCAGCCTGACGGCGCGTGCTTTGATGGAGGCCACGCTAGAGCGGATCGACGCCGTGAACGGCACGGTCAACGCCATCGTCGCGCTGCGCCCGCGCGCGGAGCTTCTGGCCGAAGCCGATAGGGCCGATGCCACGCCTCGGGCCGGATGGCTGCACGGTATTCCCATTGCGATCAAGGATTTATCTGATGCCAAGGGCTTGCCAACAGCCAAGGGATCACCGTTGTTTGCCGGTACGATTGCCCAGAAGGACAGCGTCTTTGTCGCCCGCATCCGTGCGGCGGGGGCGATCATCATTGGCAAGACGAACACGCCTGAATTCGGGCTGGGCAGCCACACGTTCAACCCCGTCTACGGCCCGACGCGGAACCCCTATGACCACACACGTTCGGCTGGCGGGTCTTCGGGCGGGGCGGCGGCTGCCTTGGCCTCGGGGATGCTGAGCATCGCAGACGGGTCCGACATGATGGGCAGCCTGCGCAACCCCGCGGGCTGGAACAACGTCTACGGCATGCGCCCCAGCTGGGGCACTGTACCGGCAGAGCCAGAGGGCGATATGTTCCTGCATCAGCTGAGCATGGCAGGCCCGATGGCGCGCTGCCCCCGCGATCTGGCAGCCTTGCTGGACACGATGACCGGAAAGGACCCCAAACAACCCCTCGGCCTGTCACCCGCGCCGAGCTTGCCGGAGCTGGACACCCCGTCGCCCACGCGCCGCATCGGGTGGCTGGGCGATTGGGGCGGGGCATTCGCCTATGAAGACGGGATCGAGGACGTGAGCAAAGCGGCCCTGGATCAGCTGGCCGCACTGGGGCATCAGGTGACCGCTGTACCAGCCCCCTTTGACGCGGACGCGATGTGGGACAGCTGGACCACGCTGCGGTCTTTTGCCGTTGCTGCCGGATTGGGCGCGCTCTACCGCGATCCGGAAACCCGCGACAAGCTCAAGCCCGCCGCCCAATGGGAGATCGAGCGCGGGCTCGGGTTCACGGGGCAGGAGGTGCAGCGCGCCAGCCTGACGCGGTCGGATTGGTATCGCCGTGTCACCGCGCTGTTTGACGAGGTTGACGTGCTGGTGCTGCCCTCGGCGCAGCTTTGGCCCTTTGACGTGGATCAGGTGCATCCGACACAGATCGCCGGACGGGACATGGATACCTATCACCGCTGGATGCAGGTCGTGGTGCCTGCCGGTCTGGTGGGGCTGCCGGTTGTCAATATCCCCGCCGGTTTCGGCGCAGAGGGGCTGCCTGCGGGGCTACAGATGATNGGACCGCGGGGCAGCGATACGGCGCTGCTTCAACTGGCGCAGCAATGGCATGCGGCAACGCAGTNGCCACAGATGCGCCCGCCNCCGCTGGCGTAGCGGTCATTCAAAGGCGAATTCGGTGCGCAGAAGGTGGCGGTGAAAGGGTTCAAGATCGCTTGCCTCGCACAGCCCNTTCAAGCGGGCGGCCTGCAACACGGCCGACGGGGTTTGCGGCAGGTATTCATAGACCAGCCGCGTCGCCCGCAACCCGATCGAATTTTCCGGCACCGTGCGGGTGATGTATCCGACCCAGAAATTATTGTTGAACGACGCGATCCGCCCCAGATAGTTGAACGAAGAGGTCATCGCGCCGCGCCGCGAGGCGATAATGGCGATGCCTTCTTCCTGCTGCANCACCACGCCGCGATANTCGCGCAATTCCGAATGGGTGGGCAGGCTTTGGATGCGCATGGCGTGAGGGGCCTCGTAGCCGCGCAGATAGGTATGGCGGCCACTGCGAAACACCATAACCAATCCCAAGGCGAATTTCTCGGGGTAAAGAAAACTGCGNCGNGANAANCGGTAGAAACCNCTGGGAAACGTGGCTTCGGGCAGGTCCAGCGCGCCCGAAACGATGAAGTCGCCCATGAAATCCGGGGGGGTGGGTTCGATCTTCTTGATCTCTTCCAAGGGCTCTAGAAGGACACGCGCATCAACGTCNAAAAACTTGCACATCCGGTCCAGAATATCNGGGCGCGGAAAGCTTTCNCCCGATAGNTATCGATTGAACTGCGTGCGATTGATCCCCAGTTC
Source organism: Sulfitobacter sp. TMED3 (assembly GCF_002167505.1). NCBI lineage: Bacteria > Pseudomonadati > Pseudomonadota > Alphaproteobacteria > Rhodobacterales > Roseobacteraceae > Sulfitobacter > Sulfitobacter sp. TMED3. The sequence goes on from NZ_NHBI01000038.1 coordinate 58,445, forward strand.
CTGCGCGAGGTAAGTGATGGAGGGGTAACCTACTGAAAGTTTTTTTAAATTTGACCCGAAAATTGTCCTGATATCGGCGGGGTTCGTCATGAAATCAGTCCGTTAAAATTAATTGANCTAAACTTCACAACCTTTNAACGAATTTGCAAGGAGATTTGCACTATATGGCTGTTTAATGACGCTATTCAGCGTCAAATTCCGGTGCGCGCGACACAAATTGATTTCGTAAAGAAATCGACAATTTGTAAAAATGACATGATTATCTCTCATGTCTGCAAGCATCTGGAAGGAACAGTTAAATGTACGGTGTGGTACTTTGGAGCGATGCCCGANCCAACAAAGCTGTGTTCTGGTGCGAGGATCACGGCGACCTTGCATATTTCCAGGGTGACCCCGCGANAGTGAACCAGACGACAAGCNGTTTCGATGCTGGTGATCTGGTCCAGTTCGAGGTNTACCACGAGGCCAAATTGCGCAAGGCGCTNAACCCCAAGGTCGTGCGATCCAAGGCGGACGCTGATTTGCCGAACAAACTGCTGCGCCATTCCGCCGGCATTACGCGAAAGCAAACAGGCGGCGAGGTGCTTCCATTCCGCCCAAAAGCCGCCCCGCCGGTAGAATTCCGCCATCGCGGTCAGGCCTAGTCCGGCCGGAGCNGGCCAGACCTCAACCTGCCACCTTAGCGTATCAGTCGCCGCGCGACAGGGCTGCCACGCCCGTCCGTGCCACNGACACCAGCCCCAAGGGGCGCATCAATTCGGCAAATGCGTCAATCTTCTCGGGCGCGCCGGTGATCTCGAATACGAATGTTTCCAAGGTGCTATCGACAACGTTGGCGCGGAAGATATCCGCAAGACGCAGGGCTTCGACCCGTTTGTCGCCGGTGCCATTCACCTTGAACATCGCAAGCTCACGCTCGACCACGGGGCCTTCGACGGTCAGGTCATGCACCTCGTGTACCGGCACAATCCGCCCCAGCTGCGCCTTGATCTGCTCGATCACCTGCGGCGTGCCCGAAGTGACGATTGTGATGCGGCTAAGGTGGCCTGTGTGGTCAACCTCTGCCACGGTAAGGCTGTCGATGTTGTATCCACGGCCCGAAAACAGACCGATGACGCGCGCCAGCACGCCGGGTTCGTTCTCGACCAGTACGGCNAGCGTGTGGCGTTCGATCACATCCGAGAAATTGGGACGTAGGTTATAGGCGGAATGGCTGTTGGAGCCTTTTTTGATCTTTAGGGCTGACATGACACTGTCCTTCTAAGATTTGTTCAANCTCGGCGCGCGACCCCGCGCCGATGTGTTTCCTTGTGCCGTTGGCGGCTTAGACCAAGACCGATCCTTTNGCGTCGATNACACCTTGCGTNTCGACACCGGCCAGCATCATGTCGTTATGCGCNTTGCCCGACGGGATCATCGGGAAACAGTTTTCGTGTTTTTCCACCAGACAGTCAAAGATCACCGGACCGTCATAATCGAGCATCTCCATGATCGCGTCGTCCAGATCGTCGGGGTCCGAACAGATGATCCCCTTGGCCCCGAAGGCTTCGGCCAGCTTGACGAAATCGGGNAGGGATTCAGACCAGCTTTGGGAATAGCGCTCGCCGTGCAGCAGCTCTTGCCACTGGCGGACCATNCCNANGCGTTCGTTGTTCAGGATGAACTGTTTCACCGGCAGGCCGTATTGCATNGCGGTGCCCATTTCCTGCATGTTCATCAGCCANGANGCTTCGCCCGCAACGTTGATGACCANCGCGTCAGGATGCGCCATCTGCACNCCGATGGACGCAGGGAAGCCATAGCCCATGGTCCCCAGCCCACCAGAGGTCATCCAGCGGTTCGGATCCTCGAAACCAAGGTATTGCGCGGCCCACATCTGGTGCTGGCCCACTTCGGTGGTGACATAGCGGTCACGCCCCTTGGTCAGCGCCTCAAGNCGCGAGAGCGCGTATTGCGGTTTGATGATCTTGCCTTTTTGNTCGAACTTNAGGCAGTCAACGTTGCGCCANTCCTCGATCTTCTTCCACCATTTGCCAACGGCTTCGGTGTTTGTCTTGCGGCCGCGCGATTTCCAGACCTTCAGCAGNTCTTCNAGCACATGGCCCACGTCGCCGACGATAGGGATGTCCACGCGGATGATCTTGTTGATCGACGAGGGGTCGATGTCGATATGCGCTTTCTTGGATTTCGGGCTGAACATGTCGACAACGCCGGTGATCCGGTCGTCGAAGCGCGCGCCGATGTTGATCATCAGATCGCAGTCGTGCATCGCCATATTGGCCTCGTAAAGACCATGCATCCCGAGCATCCCCAACCATTTGTCACCCGACGCCGGATAGCTGCCAAGCCCCATCAAGGTGGAGGTGATGGGAAAGCCTGTCGCCTCGACCAATTCGCGCAGCAGTTGCGACGCCGCAGGGCCGGAGTTGATGACGCCGCCGCCGGTATAGAANATCGGGCGCTTGGCGGTTTCGATGGCGGCCACCAGTTCGGTGATCTCGGTCATGTCGCCTTTNACGGGCGGCTGGTAATGCGAGGTGGATGGCTTCTTGGGCGTGTATTCCCCCGTGGCGAATTGCACGTCTTTCGGGATGTCGACCAGAACGGGGCCGGGGCGCCCGCTGGTGGCCACGTGGAACGCCTCGTGCAGGACGCCGCCCAGCTTGTCNGTCTCTTTCACCAGCCAGTTGTGCTTGGTGCAGGGGCGGGTGATGCCCACGGTATCGGCCTCTTGAAACGCGTCAGAGCCGATCATGAAGGTCGGNACCTGACCTGTCAGGACNACCAGTGGAATGGAATCGAGCAAGGCATCCGTCAGGCCGGTCACCGCATTGGTGGCACCGGGGCCCGAGGTTACAAGAACAACGCCCGGTTTTCCGGTCGAGCGCGCATAGCCTTCGGCGGCATGCACCGCCCCTTGTTCGTGNCGCACCAGCACGTGTTTGATGCTGTTTTGTTGGAACACCTCGTCATAGATCGGTAGGACAGCGCCGCCGGGATAGCCAAATACGGTATCGACACCCTGATCAATCAGGGCTTGAACGATCATTTTCGCTCCGGTCATTTTACGTGTCATCTTGGTGCTCCGTCAGGCGGTGGTTTATCAAAAAATACGTTGCGCAAAAAAAAGCCCCCGATTTTGACGGGGGCGCATGGTGACTATTATGGTCTGCCGTTACCGGCCCATGCGCGTGTGTCTTAGAATGACGACGATATCTGTCAAAGCTAGATCTGTCATAGCCAAAGGCCCCTCATTGCGTGCATGGACATTATGAGCGCCACAAAGGGGCGTCAATGCNCTATTGTCGATAAAAGTGTCGCTNGNTGCNAANAATCTTTTCATTTATTGCGCGAAATCCTGAATTTTCTAATTTTTGCAAAATCGGGGGCATTTCTCGGGCCGATATCAGCTAGAGTCGCACTCCGGTTCCTTGCAGCACGCCGTGTTCCATCGCATAGCGCGTCAGCCCTGCGGTGGAAGAGATCCCAAGCTTGCGCTTGATATTCTTGCGGTGGGTTTCGACGGTGCGCACAGAGATATCCAAGGTTTGCGCGACCTCTTTGTTGGATTTCCCCTGCGCCAGTTGCAGCAGGATCGTCTGTTCGCGTTCGGTCAGGGCTTCACGCGCGGCGTCCTTGGGTTCAAGCGAGCCTTGCGCGCCGGTGCATAGATACCGTTCGCCGCGCATCACCGTATCGATCGCCAGCTTGATCTCGTCCGTCGGCACATCCTTGAGGATATACCCCATGGCGCCGTGGCTCAGCGCCGAAGAGATATATTCGGGGTTATCATGCATCGACAGGATCACGATGCGGGTGTCGGGCTGGCGTTCCAGCAAGATCTCGGTCGCGGACAACCCGCCGATCTCTGGCATGTTGAGGTCCATGAGGATCACATCGGGGTCCAGATCCGCGACGCTGTCAATCGCGGCGCGGCCATTGGGCAGGCAGCCGACCACATTGATATCGTCATAGCTTTCAAGAATGGACTGGATGCCTTCGGCGACCATCGGGTGATCGTCAACGATCATCACTTTGATCAACGCGGGTGGCTGGGTGTCTGAAAGGGTCATGGGGCAGCTTTCGGGAAGGGGCATATCAGGGCTTAGGGCAGGGCGGTCGGCGGCGGGCGCAGCATATGGGTCAGCGGGACGGTGGCGGTAATCTCGGTGCCGCCTTGGGCAGAGCTTTGCATGGTCAGCGTACCGTCTAGCTGTTCGATCCGCTCTTGCATATTGCGCAGGCCCAACCCTCCGGCGGTGGAGCGTGTCTTGGCCAGCCCCAGCCCGTTGTCAGAGATCGACAGCGTCGCGCCCTGTCGGTGACCGCGCAGATCGACGATGACTTCAGTGGCGCGGGCGTGGCGTTCGATATTGGTCAGCGCCTCTTGCGCGATCCGGTAGAGCGCGGTCTTCGCCTCGTCGTCCAACCGGTTGCGGAATACCACGGTATCGAAGCGGCACTGAATACCGGTGCGGAGCGCGAATTGTTCGACCAGCGTTTTCAGCGCGGGACCAAGGCCGAGATCATCCAGAATACTGGGGCGCAGGTCGCGGCTGATGCGGCGCACTTCCGATATCGCTTGCGCGAGGCTGTCGATCCCCTTTGCCAAAGGCTCTGCCGCGCGGGCGTCGCCCCTTTCCAGCCGGCGTCGCGCNTTGTCGAGCGCATAGCGCACCCCCACCAGGATCTGGCTNATGCCGTCATGCAGTTCGCGCGCCACGCGGCCNCGCTCTTCCTCTTGGGCGTCAAATACCCGCTGCGTCAGCTTTTTGAGCTTNGCATCCGCAAGCCGCCGTTCNCGCAGNTTGACCAGCATGCCCGTGCCAAACACCAGCAGCANNGCGGTCACCGTAATAACGCCAATATAGAAGAACGTACGCTGCACCCGCGCCTGCACATCGGATCGCGCCGCGGCCCCGCTGGCAAGCACGTCGTCGATGAACACACCCGTCCCCACGGCCCACTGCCAACTGGGGAAAGAGGTGACATAGGTNATCATCTGCGCATCCTCTCCGGTAGAGGGTTTGGGCCACATATAGGTGTGATACCCGCCGCCACTGCGTGCGATGCGGATCAGCTCGTCCACCACGGGCGTGCCGTTGCTATCCGTCTCGCCAGCAAAGTTGCGGTTGATCCGGTCGGTCTGGCGCGGGCTGACAAGGGCGGTGCCGTCGTAGTCATAGACAAAGAACTGACCTTCCTCGCCNTAGATCATCGCCGCGAGGATCTGCGCCACCTGCGATTTCGCCGCCCCGTCATCAGGAGAGGCGGACCCGTAAACAAAGTAGAACCCGTTGCGCGCCTGTGTCACATAATTGCGCAGCTCTACCTTCTTGGCGTCCAGCAACTGCTGTTCGAGCGTNGAAATCTCGCGGTCGGCCACCGCGCGCGCCTGCAGNGCCACGACAAAGGCAATCGCCGTCACCGCCAGNACNAGCGGCACAGAGGCGATGAGCGTCAGCTTTTGGGCGTAGGTGGGGGCGATNANGAAAGACGGGCGGCGCATGCAGCGCTGATACTGGGAAATCCACGCGAATCAAAGTGCTAGATGCAGTCACAATTCACCCGCTATACGCGTGTATGCACAACATATGGCAGGTGCGGCGGGACATTTGCCTCATATTTGGGCGGTAAATATATGTGCTCTACGTAGTAGTTGGTATTTTCAACGTCCCGCTTTTGCGTAGAGTNAANGACACTTGAAATGACCCGCGCGCATAAAATGAAGCGCGGGCACCCTCATATAACTCGGGAGGAGTATCCAATATGGACCGTCGTTCATTTCTGAAGACATCCGCGCTTGGCGGGTCTGCCGCCGCTGCATCGACACTGGCCGCACCGCTGTACGCCCAAGGCAAACGCACGCTGACAATGGTCACCGCATGGCCCCGTGGCTTTGCCGTGCTTGATGACGCCGCGACCTACCTCAACAACATGGTTAACGAGATGTCTGACGGCACGTTGACCATCGAAAAGAAAGCCCCGGGNGAGCTCGTCGGCGCGTTCGAGGTNTTTGACGCCGTTTCCTCCGGTCAGGCGGACATGTATCACGCGGCTGACTACTACTTCATCGGCCAGCACCCCGGTCTGGCGTATTTCACCGCCGTGCCTTTCGGTGCCACAGCACAAGAGCTGACCAACTGGTATCTGCACGGTGGCGGCCATGACCTGCACAANCAGATCGGTGAAATCTTCAACATGAAGATGTTCCTCGCCGGTAACTCCGGTTCGCAGTCCGGTGGCTGGTTCCGCAAGGAAATCAACTCTGCCGCGGACTTCAACGGCCTGAAATTCCGTATGCCCGGTCTGGGTGGCAAGGTGCTGGGTAAACTGGGCGCGTCTGTTCAGAACATCCCCGGTGGCGAACTGTATCAGGCGCTGTCCTCCGGCGCGCTTGACGGGCTCGAGTGGGTTGGCCCCTTCGCGGATGAGCGCGCGGGCTTCCAGGAAGTCGCCAAGATCTACTANACCGCTGGTTTCCACGAGCCAGGGTCGGGCCTGACNGCATCGGTCAACCTNGANGTGTTCAACGACCTGACACCGGCNCAGCAGAAGATCATCGAATATGCATCGATGGCGACCACGCACACCGGTCTGGCCGAAACACTGGCCAACAATGGTGCCGCCTTGGCGCGTTTGCAGCAGCAGGGCGTGAAAACCATGCAGTTCCCCGATGANGTCTGGGATGCATTCGGTGCGGCCTCCAAAGAGGTTATGGACGAGAACATGGACGACTCCCTGTTCGCCGACATCCGCAACAGCTTTGAATCCTCGCTGTCCGCATCGGCTGAATGGCTGTCCAAATCCGACGCCTATTATGTCGAACAGCGCCAGCGCGTTCTGGGCAAAATGTAAGCCATCCCCACGGGATGACAGGGGGGCTGCCTTTGGGCGGCCCCACACGCGACTTTGCGATCCGGAAAACGGGCGCGCAAAGCGAGGATAATTTTCGCACCAAGCCCACACTGAAACCGGGCGGGCGAAGGGGGGATATCAATGGCAGAAGATGCAGTATGCGCTGGATTTTTCCGCGCGGCGGAAGGGGCCAAGATCAGCTGCTTGGACCAGTTCCANGANGGCAACCTGATCAGCTTCATTCTGGGCAACCTACTTGAAGCGTTCTACAATTTCTTTGCAGCGGTGCTGAACCCGTCCATGTGGCTGGACTGGTCCAACAGCGAAGCCTTGATGCGGTTCATCTATTACGGTGCNTCGGTAGAGCTGTTCTTTGTCTTGCTCGTCGGACTGCTGATTGTCACGGCTGTCGGCATCTGGAAACGCAGCTTTATGTGGGCCTGTGTGCGCGGGCTTGAAGGCTTCGCCAATGTCACCGGGCGTTTCTTTGCTTGGGCCGGGCTTTTGATGGTGCTGCAACAGATCATCATCGTCTTCATGCAACGTATTTTCACCCGGCCTGATATCTCTATCGGCTTTGGTATTCCGCTGCAGTTCGACATCAGCTGGTTTGCNGAAGAGNTGAAGCTTTTCAATGCGTTGGTCGTCTGTCTTTGTGTGTCCTACACCTTTGTACAAGGCGGGCATGTGCGCGTTGACCTGTTCTATGCCGGCGCGAAATTCCGTACCAAGCGCGTGATCGACATGTTCGGCGCGCTGTTCTTCATGATCCCCTTNGCGATTGTCACATGGCTTTATGGCTGGTTCTTCCTGTGGCGCCATCTGGTGACACCGAANCCATCGGCCTCTGACCGGTTGGAGCTGCTGCTGCGCAAGGCGCGCTTGCTCAAGTGGAACGTGGAAACCATCGGCTTTTCGCCCAACGGGTTCAACGGCTACTTCTTGTTCAAGATCCTGCTGTGCGCCTTCTGCGCGATGGTGATCTTGCAAGCAATATCAGTGTTTTATCGCGCTTTGTTAGAGTTCCGTGAAGGGCCTGAAAGCGAAGATAAATATCTCGACCGCGATACGTTGGGCGAGGGCGAAGAAGCCTATGAGGGCACACATTAATTCAAGGGGCGTCCCATGCTATTTGGTCTCGACGGGGTCGAAATTGGCCTGATCATTGTTTTTGCCTGCCTCTTTGGCGGCATCCTGTCCGGTTTCCCGGTGGCCTTTGCCATCGGCGGTGCTGGCATCATCTCTTTCGGTATCATCGCCGCACTCGATAGTGCGGGTCTGATGGTGCATCAGGCGATTGACCAATCGTCGCAAGCCTATCGCGATCTGGTGAACTCGGGCGTTCCCAATGACGCGGTATCGAAATTCCGCTATCCGGATTTGCCGCTTATCGGTGAATCGGTCTTCCCCCAAGGCTGGGAAGTCGCGCTGGACCGGAACGTCAGCTTTATCGTGAACCGTATGAACGAACGCGTTCTGGCGGGGCAGTCGATCGAGACNTTGCTGGCGGTTCTGATGTTCGTTCTGATGGGCATCACGCTTGAACGNTCGAAGATCGCGAACGACCTGTTGACCACGATGGCGCGNGTCTTNGGNCCGCTGCCCGGTGGTTTGGCGGTGTCGATTGTGGTTGTGGGCGCGTTTCTTGCGGCCTCCACCGGGATCGTGGGCGCGACGGTTGTCACCATGGGGCTGCTGGCGCTGCCGACCATGTTGCGCAACAACTATTCGCCTGAAATCGCGACAGGTGTCATCGCAGCCTCCGGTACTTTGGGCCAGATCATTCCGCCGTCNATCGTTATCGTNCTTCTGGGCACNTTGGCNGGCGATCTATACTCCGCCGCCCAGGAAGCGCGNGCNACNGCNGTAGGCTGTACCGATGCGCTGACCTACCTTGGCCAGCCCGCCGTTGTGTCTGTGGGGACGCTGTTTCAGGCCGCGTTGCTGCCGGGGATCATGCTGGCGCTGCTTTATGCGCTTTACGCCTTTGTCTATGCGCTGCTGAACCCTGAAAAGGCTCCCGCCGTGCCGATGGGGGCGACCAANGCCGAACCCATCACNCGGGGCGAAGGCTTTACCTGGTTCCTTGGCATGCCAGCCCTGCTGATCGTGGGCACGATTGTTCTGGGCAACCTTGGCATCGTGGGCAGCCAGTCGACTGTTGTGTCCAGCTTTAGCGACATCGGGCAGGGAGCGAGCTTGCGCACCAACGTAGGCGAGGCCTGTCAGGCCGCGATGATCGAACTGCACGGGCAAAGCGCNTGGGATCAAGCGGTGACCGAGCAAGCCGCGATCGAGGCGGCGGGCGGTCAACAGGCCAGCGAAAAGCTGACCGAAGAAGCGCTGGCCGCCAAGCAGGCTGAAAAGATCGCCAATGCCGCCCCCATCGGGACCGGTGTTGCGATCATCCTGATCCTGNTGGCGCTGGTCATGACNACCGNNCGCGGTGTCGCCCCATCGGCGGACAAACGGCCGCTGATCATCGGTGGCATCGGTCTGGTGTTGACACTGCTGGTCGATATCCTGCTGGTCGGTCCGGCCACGTCCTCGGGCACGATGGTGCTGCTGATGGCGCTGCCTTTCGTGGCTGTCATGTATGGCGTGGTCTATGCGCTGAAGCTTTGCGCCGGTAACGAGCTGATCCGCGTGGTCTTCCCGCCGCTGGTCCTGATCGTTGCGGTACTGGGGTCNATCCTTGGCGGGATCACCAACCCGACGCCNGCTGCGGCCTTGGGGGCAGGTGGCGCGATCATGCTGGCCGCCTATCGCAAGCTCAAGGATATGGACCGGTCGCCCAAGGTGATCNTCTGGTCCACCCTGGCCATCCTGATCGCGATCCTTGTNGGCGTGAACTTTGACCTGCGCATCAACCAAGAGGGCGTGAGCGTCGAAAGCTGGTTTGCCTTCTTCGTCGCCTATGGCGCGTATCTATACGCGGTGTTCGGTTTGCTGTTCTCGTGCTGGATCCTCTATACCTCGGGCGTGCTNAGCCCNGTGGTCCGCGAGACGGCCAAGGTGACCTCGATGGTGTTTACCATCCTGATCGGGTCGCAGTTGCTGAACCTTGTGGTGATCTCCTTTGGTGGCGAACACTACATCCAGCAGTGGCTGAAAAGCTTCGACAACGAGNTGACGGTCTTCCTGATCGTGATGCTGGTGCTCTTTGTGCTGGGCTTCGTGCTCGACTTCCTCGAGATCATCTACATCGTGATCCCGATNGTCGGGCCGGTGATCTACGGNGGCACNTTCGANCCGAAGTGGGTNACGATCATGATTGCGGTGAACCTGCAAACNTCNTTCCTGACACCGCCTTTCGGCTTCGCGCTNTTCTACCTGCGCGGCGTGGCCCCGGCGAGCGTNACCACCTCNCATATCTACCGCGGGATCATTCCTTTCGTCTTGATCCAGGTCGGNGCACTGGCNCTGNTGTGGATGTTCCCGGTCATCGTGACCATCGTGCCGGACCTGATCCCCAACTGATCNGGGGTCAGGCCACCACAAAAACAAAAGGCACCCCCGCGGGGTGCCTTTTTCGTTTCAGCGGNTGACAGCGGTNNAATNNGCCGCAGCGNTACGNTTTACCCTTTGGTCGGGCTCAGATCGGGGAGGGCGATATTGGCCACCTGTTCGGCAATCGGGTCNGTGTTCAGCGGATGCTGTTCGGGTTCGAAATCATCGGGGTTGCGCATCTTCTGCCACGCGCCGCCCATATAGACCTCAAGCCCCGAGAACTTGGCCTTATAGCCCATCTTGGGGCTGCCGGGCACCCAATAGCCCAGATATACATAAGGCAGACCCGCCGCACGGGCGATTTCGATGTGGTCAAGGATGATGTAATTGCCCAACCCGTCACGGGGCCGGTCAGGGCTGTAGAACGAATAGACCATGCTCACCCCGTCATCGAGCACATCNGTCAGGCAGACGCCAATCANCTCGCGGGTTTGGGTATCGGTATATTCGATCACACGGCTGCGGATCGGGGTTTCCTCGATCATCGCGGCGAATTCGAAGACATCCATATCGGCCATGCCACCGTCTGCATGGCGGCTGTCAAGATANGTGCGGAAGAGGTCNTATTGCTCTTCCGTGGCCCAAGGCGACGTCGCCCGCCGCGTCAGNCCCGCGTTGCGCTTGATCGTGCGCTTCTGGCTTTTGCTGGGGGTNAAGTCGGCCACGTTGATGCGCGCCGACAGACAGGCCGCACAATCCGTGCAAGACGGGCGATACAGTACATTCTGCGACCGCCGGAAGCCTTGCCCCGACANGCTGTTGTTCAGCTTGGTCGCGGAGTCGCCCTGCAGCGCGGTGAACAGTTTACGTTCCATCCGGCCGTCCAGATACGGGCAGGGCTGGGGCGCAGTCACATAGAACTGCGGAGCGATGGGAAGTGTATGGCGCATGAAAATCCGTTGTTGTTCGGAGGAAATTCTAACAACTGGTCCGAAGCGCGCCAAGCACAAGTTTGGGTCAGTTCACGCTTTCGACACGACGGTTCAGCGGGACTGTGCCGAGGATCACGTCGCTCAGGCTCTGATGGCGCGAGGTGGCGCAGATCAGAATGATCGAAATCACCTGCAAAGGCATCATGGCAACGCTGACCGTATAGCCCAAAGTATGCAAAAACGCCGAGGCCAGATCCAGCGGTTCATCGCGCGCCGTGCGCAATTCCATGCCGAACAGGCGCATGCCCCAGGTGGCCGACCCGCTGGCAAGCGTCGCGACACGGTAGGTAAAGCCCACCATCAGCATCAGCAGCGGGAAAAAGAACAGGCCGGTGAAGGCGGTGAACGGCAGGATCAACACGCTGGCGATCAGCACCAGCAGCGCGTCAACAACCCAAGCCATGAACCGCTTGGTCGGAATACCGCTATAGAATTCAGGCTGGTCGAATGGATCGGGGGTGGTGGGGGTCATCATGTCCTGTCCCTTGTGAATATCGGCCCCCCGCCAAGGCGGAGGGGGTGTTGATTGAACGCGCAGGCTTTAGGCCTTTTGCGCAGCATCGTCGTTTTTGGAGCCTTCGGCCATGAACTGGTCGAACTCTGCCTTGTCCTTGGCTTCGCGCAGACGGCTCAGGAAGGCTTCAAAATTGGTTTGCTCTTCCTCCAGACGGGCCAGGGTGTCGGCCTTATAGGCATCAAAGGCGGCGTTTCCGGTTGAACGCCCGGTGATAGACCCACGGCGGGCGCGTTTGCTGCAAGACGAAGATTTAAACATGCGTTTGCTCCAGATCATATAGGCAAGAAGGGCAAGGCCAAGCGGCCAGAAAAGAATGAAACCGACAACCATGGCGGCGATCCAGGCACCTTTGCCCTTGTCGTCAAGAAAGTCCTCGGTACGGCCCAGCCAACTGCGTTGTGCGGTGTAGGTGGGTGCATAGGTCTGTGTCATCAAGTTCCCTTTCGGTCAGAGTGTGGTGGCCCTGAACGCTGCGGGCCGGTGCGGTGGTGGGCAATGTAAATGCCTTTCACATTACAATAGATCGGGGTGCGTCCTGTGGTTTGCAAGGGATAATGTAAATCTTTTTTACATTATTTGGATTTGCACGTGTTTGGTGGGGGTTAGCAGGTGTCACGGTGCCATTGACGACGGGCATAGAACCAGCGAATGCTTGGCGTATGAGAACACTTGCCAGTCAGATCACCCGCTGTCCCCGCATCTTTACGGCCGATCAGGCGCAGGATGCGCGCGCGCTCTTTCCCGATGCGCCGTCTGAAATTGCCGCGCTTGTGGCGGGGGCGGGATCGACGTCGCCCTATCTTCTGGGGTTGATGCAAAAGGAAATCGACTGGTGTCATGCGGCTTTCGATGATCCCGCAGGGGCGGTGCAGCAGGTGATCGACAGCGCGGGCGCGGTGCCCCCGGACCAGTTGTCCAGTCATCTACGGCAGGGCAAGCGGCGCGTGGCGCTGATGACGGGGCTGGCTGATCTGGCGGGGGCTTGGTCGCTGGAGGAGGTGACCGGCGCGCTGACCGATTTCGCCGACGCCGCAGCGCAAGCCGCGCTGACCGCAGGGCTGAAAGCGCAGATCAAACGTGGAAAGCTGCCCGGCATGACGGAAGAGGACGCCGACAGCGGCGCAGGCATGGTCGTGCTGGCTATGGGCAAGATGGGCGCGCGCGAGCTGAATTATTCGTCCGATATCGATCTGATCTGCCTGTTCGACGAAACGCGTTTTGACGCCAGCGATTTTCACGATGCCCGCACCGCCTTTGTCCGCGCCACCCGCGCGATGAGCGGGACGCTCAATGATCTCACGGGCGAGGGCTATGTCTTTCGCACAGACCTGCGGCTACGGCCTGATTCCGGTGTGACGCCCGTGTGCATCGCGATGGAAGCGGCAGAACGGTATTACGAAAGTCTGGGCCGCACATGGGAACGCGCCGCCTATATCAAGGCACGCCCGGCAGCGGGCGATCTGGCGGCGGGCGATCAGTTCCTCTCGGTGCTGCGGCCCTTCGTCTGGCGCAAGCATCTGGATTTTGCCGCGATTCAGGACGCCCATGACATGCGCCTTGCGATCCGTGAGCACAAAGGGTTGGGGGGCAGTGTCTCGCTTTCGGGGCACAATATGAAGCTGGGGCGCGGCGGCATCCGCGAGATCGAATTTTTCACCCAGACCCGTCAGCTGATCGCCGGCGGGCGCGACGCAGATCTGCGCGTGCGCGGCACTTGCGAAGGCATGGCCGTGCTGGCGGAAAAGGAATGGATCCCCGCAGAAGTGGCCGAGACGCTGTGCGATCACTACCGCGCGCATCGCACCGTGGAACACCGCGTCCAGATGATCCGTGACGCCCAGACCCATACCTTGCCCCAAACGGAAGAGGGGTTCGACCGGCTGGCCGCGATGATGGATATGGATGTCCCCGCGCTGCGCAGTGACCTTGAACGGCGGCTGGAAGAGGTTCACCAACTGACCGAAGGGTTCTTTGCGGGCTCGACCTCGCGCCCTGATGCGGCTGCCGCGCCCGAGGAACATGTCTTTGACGCCGCGATCGTGGACCGTTGGCTGAACTACCCCGCATTGCGCAGCGCTCGTGGGGCGGAGCTTTTTGCAGAGCTGAAACCCGGATTGCTGGCGCGTCTCGCACGGGCCACCAAACCGGACGAGGCATTGCTGGCCTTTGACGGCTTTCTTGGCGGTCTGCCCGCGGGGGTGCAGTTATTCTCTTTGTTGAAGATCAACCCGCAACTCTCTGATTTGCTTGTCGATATCGTCAGCGCGTCACCCGCGCTCGCTGCCTATCTGTCGCGCAATGCGCAGGTGTTCGACGCGGTGATAGGTGGGGATTTCTTCAGCGAATGGCCGGCAGAGGACGCTTTGGTCGACAGTCTGACAGAGGTGCTGGAGGCCGAAGAGGATTATGAGGCGCGGCTGGATACCTGTCGTCGATGGGCCAAGGAATGGCATTTCCGGATCGGGGTGCATCACCTGCGCGGGCTGATTGATGCCGCGACGGTGGGCGCGCAATATGCCGATCTGGCGCGGGCGGTGTTGCGCGGGCTCTGGCCGGTGGTGATCGACGAATTTTCGCGCCGTCACGGGCCGCCGCCGGGGCGCGGTGCGGTGCTGGTCGGGATGGGATCGCTTGGCGCGCGCCGCCTGACCGCTGCCTCTGATCTGGATATGATCGTGGTCTACGATTCCGCTGGCGTCGAAAGCTCTGACGGCAAGCGCCCGCTGGCGTCGCGGCTGTACTATGCGCGGTTAACGCAGGCGATGATCACCGCGATGACCGCGCCGATGGCCCAAGGCAAGCTCTACGAAGTGGACATGCGCTTGCGCCCGTCGGGCACGCAGGGGCCGGTGGCGACGAGTTTAGCGAGTTTTGAAAGCTATCAGATGGGGCAGGCCTGGGTGTGGGAGCATCTGGCCCTGACCCGCGCCGATTGTGTGACCGGCCCCGATGATCTGATGCAGGATGTTGCGCGCCTGTGCGACAAGGTGCTCGCCCGGTCGCGCGACCGTGCCGATACCCTGCACGAGGTCGCGGCAATGCGCGCACGTCTGGCAACGGCCAAGGTGGCGGGCGGCATCTGGGATGCCAAGAACGGGCCGGGGCGCTTGCAGGATATCGAGTTGCTGGCGCAGGCCGGGGCCTTGCTGGCGGGCACCACGGCGCGGGATATCGCCTCTGCGCTCGGGGATGCGGAGGCGCAGAACGTCATTACCGCCGATCAGGCAGAGGTGCTGCGCCGCGTCTACCGCACCTGCTGGGCGCTGCAATCCGCGACGCGGCTGCTGTCATCCTCTGTCCTGCGCGAGGATTCTCTGGGGCAGGCGGGTTTGCGGTTTCTGTGCCGCTCCCTCGATGTGGAGACGCCCGAAGAACTGCACGCCCATCTTGCGCAAAACTACGATCAGGCCGCGACGATCATCGCCGATGCACTGGCCGCTTACGTAGATAAAGCGGACGGGGGCCAGGCATGAGCAAAGGGGACCCCAACGATCCCAAAGGGCTGATCTTTGAATCCTACCGCATAGAGGGGATCACCCAGGCGGAGTGTCGGTCAATTTTTCTGGATTGGGCGCTCAGCCTGCCAGCGGAAGCGGATACCAAAGCCGCCCTGCGCGCCTTGTTGGACAGCGTGGCAGCAGAGAACCAAGACCATCCCATGACCCAAGTGATGCAAGAGGGGTTGATCGACATGGCCACGCCTCGGCGGCGCGGCGGCTGGCGCACCCGACCGCGCAGCTAGACAGGCCGACATTAAGGCGCAAACGTGCCGAAATACCCTAATGATGCCTTAGGTTTTGAACATTCTTGCCCCATTCCTGCCTTAATTGAGCAGCATTACCGTTACATGGCTGCACAATCCGTATCGTCAGCAGCTTTTGGAGGGGTAAATGAAACATCATAAACTGTTGATCGCTTTGGCCTGTGCCGCTGCCGTGTCCGGTTGTGCGCCGGCGGATATTGCCAGCCGGAATGCGATGTATGACACATCCTCGACCCGCATGTCCTTGCTAGACAATCTGAACGCCTACCAGCCCGATACGTTGCTGGACGCGGTGCATATCCAACACACCAACGTCTCTGTGCCCGATCACCTGCGGGTCGCACAAGCGCCAAGCCTGCTGCAATCGGCCGACATCGTCTGGCATGGCGAAGCAGACACGGACCGCCGCGATCAGGTGCGCGCGATCTTCGAGGCCGCGATCCGCCAGGGGGCGGTGACCGCCTATGGTCCCGTGCCCGCCGCGCTGGAGGTCGAGGTCTTGCGGTTCTACAACCCCGCCTCGGAAGCCCCGTCGGCAGAGTTTATCCTGACCGTCGTCGATGCGCGCAATGGCAACCCGTTGGCCGAGCCCCGTCAGGTCGCGGTAGAGCTGAGCAGCTTTGCGCCCCCCGTCGCAGAGGCGCAGCCGGACAATGCGGTGATGATCCATGATCTGGCGCGTGCGATCGAACAGCAGCTCGCCACACCGGGCAGCTATAAACGCACGAAACTTGCCGCCTATTGAGGCAGCAATCGAACTCTGCGCTTCCCCAAACGCGCGGAACCGACTAATGGGGGCGGTATGACAACGCCCCTTTCCCCTCCCGCTTCGACCGACCCTTCCGATTTGCCTGTGGTGCGCCTGCTGCCCAAGGCGAATGCCCGCGCCATCCGGCACGGGTTTCCCTGGGTTTATGCCAATGAAATGGTCACCGACCGCCGCACCAAGGCGCTTGCGCCCGGCAGTCTCGCGCTGCTGGAAGACAGTGCCCGTCAGGTGATGGGGGTGGTCGCGGTGAACCCGGCCTCCAAGATCTTCTGCCGGATGCTGGACCAGAACGCGCAAGCCGTGGTGAACCAGAACTGGTTCGAGGCCCATATCAACCGCGCCGTGCAGCTGCGGGACCAGATGTATGACGCGCCCTATTACCGGTTGATCCACGCCGAAGCCGATGGGTTGCCCGGTGTGGTGATCGACCGCTTTGGCGATACGGCCGTCATTCAGGCCAACGCCGCATGGGCCGATATGCATATCGATGCGCTGACAGCAGCGCTGGTGGAACAAACCGGCGTGCGCCACGTCCTCAAGAACGCGTCGGGCCGGACCCGCAGCCTTGAAGGGCTGGACGACGTAAGCGGTGTGCTGCATGGCGAGGCACCAAGCGCGCCTGTGCAAGTGCCGATGAATGGTGCTATCTATATGGCTGACCTCACCGGCGGCCAGAAAACCGGCCTGTTCTACGACCAACGCCCGAACCACGCCTTCGCGGCGAACCTGTCCAAAGGCAAACGCGTGCTGGATGTCTTTGCCCATGTTGGCGGGTTCTCACTCGCCGCGCTGGCAAATGGCGCGTCTTCTGCGGTTGCGGTCGACGGATCGGCACCCGCGCTTGAGCTGGCGCAGCGGGGCGCGGAGGCTATGGGCGTTTCGGACCGTTTTGCCACGCGCCAAGGTGACGCCTTTGACATCCTGACAGCCCTGCGGGCCGAGGGCGAAGAGTTCGACGTGGTGATCTGCGATCCGCCCGCCTTTGCCCCCGGTAAACCCGCGCTTGAAGCCGGACTGCGCGCCTATGAACGTGTGGCGCGTCTGGCGGCGCAACTGGTGGCCGAAAACGGCGTGCTGGGTCTGTGTTCCTGTTCCCATGCGGCGGATCTGACGCAGTTCCGCACCGCATCTGTGCGCGGTATCGGTCGTGCGGGACGGCGCGCAGCGCTGCTGCACACCGGTTTCGCCGGACCTGACCACCCGCAGCTGCCGCAACTGGCCGAGACGGGATACCTCAAGTCGTTGTTCTTCCGCCTGTAATGGCGCTGCGCATCCTGATCGACGCCTGCGTGCTCTATCCCACCGTCATGCGCGAGATGGTGATGGGCGCGGCGCGGGCGGGGGTGTTTGAGCCGCTGTGGTCCGCGCGCCTGTTGGAAGAATGGGCGCGCGCCGCGATCAAGCTTGGCCCTGAGGGCGAGGCACAGGCCCGCGCAGAGATCGCGTTGCTGCGCGCCGCCTGGCCCAAGGCGGAAGTACCCGCGAGCCCCGGTGTGGCGGCACGGCTGTACCTGCCGGATGAAAACGACGTGCACGTTCTGGCCGCCGCGATCACAGGCCACGCCGATATTATCATGACACTGAATGCCAAGGATTTCCCCCGTGGCACCTTGGCTGAAGAGGGGTTGGCGCGGGTCGATCCCGACAGCTATCTGCACGGCGTCTGGCTGGCGCAGCCGCAGGTCATGGAAGCGGTCGCCGCAAATGTTCTGGAAGAGGCACGCCGCCTGTCAGGCCATCCGTGGGAGATGCGACCGTTGCTCAAGAAAGCACGGCTGCCGCGGCTGGCAAAGGCGCTTGGTTAACGGTCCCAGGCGGATTGCAGCGCAGTAAGCGCGCCGATCCTGTCAGCGGTCTTCGGGTGGCTCAGCAGCCAGGCGGGGGCGGTGCCGTGGTTGCTTTGGGTCAGCGCCTCCAGCTTCTCGAACAAGGAGATCTGTGGTGCGATGCCGATACCCGCTTTGGTCAGCAGGGCGGCGGCATAGGCGTCTGCCTCGTATTCATCGCTGCGCGACAGGCGCGCGGCCAGGAGCGTGGCCAGCATATTGGCGATCCAGATGCCGACACCGGGAAGAATCCGCCCCAAGATCATCCCAAGCGCCGCGCGCATGGCGTTCTGGCCGGAAAAATCGATCATCCGTCGCCGTGAATGCCCCAAGGCCACATGGCCGAGCTCATGTGCAATCACGCTCGCGAGCTCCTCGGCGGTGACGGCACCGGATTTGAATTTCTCGTAAAAACCACGGGTAATGAAGATACGCCCATCGGGGGCGGCAAGACCATTGACGGGGGCGACTTCGTAGATATGGACTTTGATCCGCGGCAGATCGAGGGCGCTGGCCAGTTTCGATGTCATCTCGCGCAGGGCAGGGTCGAGCAGTTCTGTCGATTTCTCGTCCAGCTCCTTCGCGGTGCGCCAAGCGGAAAAGCGATACATGGCAAGCCCGTAGAGCACGGCGAGAAGTATGGGGAGGATGCGGATCATCCACCCAATATGGACGCAGGTACGCGGGGTGCAAGGGTGGAATGAGTATTTGGGAAAAGGGTGAAGGGGTCGTGGTAGGGGCCGCGAGCGGGCGCGGCCCCTGGGGTAGGGTCAGGACAGTTTTGCGTCCATCGTGATTTCGGCGGTCATCAGTTTGGAGATGGGGCAATTTTCCTTGGCGGTTTTGGTCGCCTCTTCGAACTGCTCTTGTATGGCGTTGGGGATGACACACGCCACATCAAGGTGAATCTTCGGCACATGGAAGCCGCCGTCTTTTTGTTCAAGAAAGACGGTGGCCTTGGTTTCGATGCTATCGGCGACCAGATCGTAGTCTTCAAGGATCATTGACAGCGCCATGGAGAAACAGGACGCATGGGCCGCGCCGATCAGCTCTTCGGGGTTGGTACCGTCTTTGCCTTCGAACCGGGTGTTAAATCCGTAGGGCTGGTCGCTGATCACGCCGGTCTGGGTGGAGACATGGCCTTTGCCTTCTTTGAGGTTGCCTGTCCATTTGGCGGAGCCTGATTTCTTGATCATGGGAATTCCTTTCACCATTTGGATTCATGGTGAAAACGCGAGGGCGCGGTGGAATGTTCCGATCTGTGGTGGGGTGGCGGCTGATTACCGGGTCAGCGTCTTCATCCCACGGCTCAGCCCCTCGAGGGTCATGGGCACCATTGCCTCTGCGCCAAAGATTTCCTGCACCATTTTGATGGATTGTGTGTAGGGCCAGTATTTCTCGGGGATCGGGTTGATCCAGAGGTTGCTGTTCCATTGTTCGCGCGCGCGAGAGAGCCAGACCGATCCGGCCTCGGCGTTCCAGTGTTCATTGGCCCCACCGGGGTAGGCGATTTCGTAAGGGGACATGGACGCGTCGCCCACGAAAATGCATTTGTAATCCGGCCCGTAGGTGCGCAGCACTTCCATCGTGTCCAGCTGTTCCGTCCAGCGGCGGCGGTTGTCGCGCCACACGCCTTCATACAGGCAGTTGTGGAAGTAGAAGTGTTCGAGGTGTTTGAATTCCGACTTGGCGGCGCTGAACAGTTCTTCGACGGTTTTGATATGCGGGTCCATCGACCCCCCCACATCCAGGAACAGCAGCACCTTGACCGCGTTGCGCCGCTCGGGGCGGGTTTTGACATCGAGGTAGCCGTGTTCCGCCGTCGCACGGATGGTGCCGCCCAGATCAAGTTCGTCATTGGCGCCGTCACGGGCCCACCGGCGCAGACGTTTGAGCGCGACCTTGATGTTGCGGGTGCCCAGTTCGACCGTGTCGTCGAGGTTCTTGAANTCGCGTTTGTCCCAGACCTTGACCGCGCGCTG
The DNA here is from genome assembly GCF_002167505.1 of Sulfitobacter sp. TMED3. Lineage (NCBI taxonomy): Bacteria > Pseudomonadati > Pseudomonadota > Alphaproteobacteria > Rhodobacterales > Roseobacteraceae > Sulfitobacter > Sulfitobacter sp. TMED3. The sequence goes on from NZ_NHBI01000038.1 coordinate 78,602, forward strand.
GTGGCGCGATTCATTCTGGCCGATGCGCACGCCTTCGGGGTTGTAGCCATAGGCCCCGAAGGGCGAGGTGCCTGCGGTGCCGACCCATTTATTGCCCCCCTGATGGCGNCCTTTCTGTTCCTCGAGCCGTTTGCGCAGCGTCTCCATCAGCTTGTCAAAACCGCCTGCGGCNTCGATCTCGGCCTTTTCCTCGGGGGTGAGGTGCTTTTCGGCCATTTTTTCCAGCCACTCGTGCGGGATGTCCACGGCCTCCATCACATCGTCGAGGCTGATGTTTTCAAGGCCCGAGAANGCGGCNGCAAAGGCGCGGTCGAANTTGTCGATGTTGCGTTCGTCTTTGACCATGCTNGTGCGCGCGAGATAGTAGAAGGCATCGACATCATAGGTCGCGAGCCCGGCTGCCATCCCGTCGAGAAAGGCGAGAAACTCGCGCATGGACACCGGCACCTTGTGTTGGCGCAGTTGGTCAAAGAACGGCAGAAACATGAATTACGCTCCGGTTAGGACTCGGTCCAGAACGACTGTAAGGATCATGCCGACGATGATAAAGGCCATCGCAAACCCGGCCGCGTATTGTGCGATATCCTTGCGGTTGCCGTTGCGTTTACGGGCGGTCAGCCCCCCGATAACAGCGCCGATCACGGCGAGAAGTATGACGATCATTTTAACCCGTTTCGCTAGTTATTTGAGCGGGTTAAGCGACGCGATCTCGCGCATTTTGGCCCGCACAGCCCAGTCAGAGCCAAATCCGTACCGTGCCCAGCCCAAACTGTCCANCCTGACGGCCTGTGCCTCGGCCGCGCGGTTCTCAAGCTCGAGCGCTTCGGCGCGCAGCAACAGCAGGGTGCTGAGCAGGGCGGCGTTCTCGCGGCGGCGTGCGGTGTCGATATGCGGCGCGATCAGACGTAGCGCTTCGGCACCCTGNCCCTTTGAGACCGAATAGGCCCCCAGTTGCGTCGCCACATAGGCGCGGTGCAGATCGGTGCCGGGGGTGCGGGCGTAGAAGAGGTCGGACATCTTGTATTGTTCATGCGCGGCTTCGGCATCACCTGATTGCAACGCGCGCCCCATGGCGTAATGGGCAAACGCGCGGCGGTGATCCTGCCAGCCCAGGCTTTGTGCGATCTTGATAGCGCTATAGGCCGCGTCCTGGCGTTGNCCGCTGGAGCGTCCGGGCCCNAGCGCGCCCTGAACGGCGGCATTCCAGGCGCGGGGGGTGCGGGTCAGAAAGCGTGCTTTGGTCGATGTGCCGCCCGGATTGATCCGTGCCAGAATACCCGGCAGGGCGTTTGCCACCTGGCCCCGTGTCATGCCCGACCGCAGCGCCGGATCGTAGTAGGCGCGCAGGATCATCATATCAAATCCGGTNAGNACCGTATGCACGTTGTCGTCGTTAAAGACNGAATCCGGCAGGCGATACAGATCGTTGAGAGGNCCAAGCGCTTGGGCCAGTTCTTCATGCAGACAATCGCGGACCTCTTGCGGGCTGGCGTCATTCGGGATGAAGATCGACACGCGGCTNCGGGTTTTCAGCAAGGACCAGTTGGTCTGCGCGGTGCGGCGGACTTTCTTGTATTCATCAAGGCTGCTGACATTCGGGGCCACAAANCATGCGGCCTGGGGCAGCACCTTGCTGATGGTGCGACGGCTGACAGCTTCGACGGTGATATTGGCATTCGGNCCGCTGGTNGGGCTGATGTCGATCCGGGCCTCNTGCCGCAAGCGATTGAGCAGCGCGGTCAGATCGGGNCCAAGGGTCGGAGGCGGNGCACCGATGACGCGCACGGTGACCGGACCTTCGAAACGGGTNAAAACAGGNAGCTCCTTGCCGCTTTCCATGCGGAACGACAGTTCGATAAAATCGAGGCTGAGGTCGTTGTTGGANCGCGGTGCCGGCAGCGATTGATGCACGGTGAACCGTTTCATCGCGGGCAAAGAAGAGGTTGAGGCGGGTTCCATCGCGGCGCGGGTCACCACACCGGGATGCGAGGCCGGNACGCAGGCGCTGATCGCCAGCATCAAGGGCAGCAAAAGGTATTTCTTCATGGATGCGACCCCGTTGTGGCAGGTGCAGGGACCGCAAGGACAACTTTAACAGTCTCCAACACGCGGCGCACGAACGGTGCAAAAATCATATCCATCATCTACCTGACTGCCCTTTTGAGCTGATTACAGGTGTTTTTCGCCCGCCATCCAGACCATTCTAGGGAGCAACCATGTCAAAACAGAGAAAAATGTTAACAAATAAGGCAGGCTTATGACCATCGTTGCTTAGACGTCACAAATAGGACNGGCGCGTTTGCAGCCGTGAAATAACGCGCNGGCGGTTGGATATTCCCTTTATGCGGGATCAGGGCGCGGCGCACCGCGCCCCTTTGGGGTCACTTTTGCGCGCGTGCCATGAAGGCAAGCCGTTCGAACAGATGCACGTCCTGTTCGTTTTTCAGCAGCGCACCGTGCAACTTTGGCAGGGCGGACTTGCCGTCTTTTTTCAGATCGGCGGCATCCATATCNTCGGCCAGCAACAGCTTGAGCCAATCCAGCACTTCCGACGTGGATGGTTTTTTCTTCAGCCCTTGCTGTTCGCGGATTTCGTAGAATTGGGTCAGCGCCGTGGTCAACANGGATTCCTTGATGCCGGGGTGNTGGACCTCGACGATCTTGCGCAGCGTGTCCATCTCGGGGAACTGGATGTAGTGGAAGAAGCAGCGGCGCAAAAAGGCGTCNGGCAGCTCTTTTTCGTTGTTNGAGGTGATGATGACGATGGGNCGGTTTTCGGCTTTGATCGTCTCGCCNGTCTCGTAGACGAAGAACTCCATCTTATCGAGCTCTTGCAAAAGGTCGTTGGGGAATTCGATGTCGGCNTTGTCGATNTCGTCGATCAGCAACACGGTTTTGCCTTCGGCCTCAAACGCCTGCCACAGNTTGCCCTTGCGGATGTAGTTTTTCACATCATGCACACGCTCTTCGCCAAGCTGGCTGTCGCGCAGGCGGCTGACGGCGTCATATTCGTACAGACCCTGTTGCGCACGGGTGGTCGATTTGATGTTCCATTCGATCATGGGCAGGCCAAGGGCGGCTGACACTTGTCGGGCAAGTTCCGTTTTACCTGTGCCGGGCTCACCTTTTACAAGCAGAGGTCGTTCCAGCGTTACAGCCGCATTCACCGCAATCGTGAGGTCATCTGTGGCGACGTAATCTTGAGTACCTTGGAATTTCATCTTGTTTTCAACCTTCTTCAACGCGCTATTCTTGGTCCTTAAACCAACAAACATAAGCATTGTGTAGTGACAATCCGCTAACGCTGCGTTAGATGCACGCCACGGGAGTGATGTCGGGAGACGCGCCTTCATGACAGGATTTAAGACCGCGATGGGGAATGATATGAAGCAGGAAGTTTTTTTGGCGGATGGTTATACACCTGCCGAAGACGAGCCGTTCATGAATGATCGGCAAGTCGAATACTTCAGACGCAAACTATTGAACTGGAAAGCCGAGCTGCTGGCGGGAAGCCGGGACACGATCGAGGGCTTGCAAGACGGGACACGCAACATCCCCGATGTGAACGATCGCGCCTCCGAGGAAACGGACCGCGCGCTGGAACTGCGCACACGNGACCGCGCCCGCAANNTGGTCAGCAAGATCGACGGGGCGCTGCGCCGCATCGACGAGGGTGAATTCGGCTACTGCTCTGTCACCGGAGAGCCGATTTCGCTGAAGCGTCTGGATGCGCGTCCAATCGCCACGATGAGCCTTGAGGCGCAAGAGCGTCACGAGCGCCGCGAGAAAGTCCACCGCGACGATTGATCGTCCGGTAACGGGTCGCAAATGAAGGCATTTGCGCGAGAATGACAATGAAAGCGCCGCGGTGAGAGCCCGGCGCTTTTGTGTGTGAAGCTGGCAAGACAGGCGAAAGCGAAATGGGCATCAGCAACGCAATCGTTATTGGTGGGGGTATCGGTGGCTTGGCCGCCGCAGCGGCTTTGTCGCGCCGCGGCATGGCTGTCACGCTGCTGGAGCAGGCTCCNGCGATCACCGAGGTCGGNGCCGGNCTCCAGATCAGCCCTAACGGTATCGCGGTGTTGCGAGCGATGGGGCTCGACGCCAAGCTGACCGAACGCGCGGCGGTGCGCGGGCAGGCGGTGGTCTTGCAGGATTACAAGGCNGGNGCGCGTGTGGCGCGGTTGGACCTGATGCGCGGGCAGGGCGCATATCCCTATNTGTTCGTGCACCGCGCCGATCTGGTGGACATCCTGCTGGGCGCGGCCAAACGGGGCAATGTGACGGTAGANCTNGGGGCCGAGGTGGCAGAGGTGACCCCCGGNGCCACACCNCAACTGCGCCTGACCGATGGNTCGCGCCGACGGGCAGAGCTGATCGTTGANGCCNGCGGGATCCACAGCCGGGCGCGTGCGGTGTTGAATGGCGCGGATCAGGCAAAGTTCACCGGGCAGGTCGCGTGGCGCGCGGTTGTGCGCAATGACTTCAACCACCCAGACGAGGCCCATGTCACCATGGGGCCGGGCCGGCATCTGGTCAGCTANCCTTTGCGCGGCGGGCNGCNGGTCAATCTGGTCGCGGTNGAAGAGCGTGANAGNTGGGCCGCCGAAGGCTGGAACCATGCGGACGATCCGGCAAACCTGCGAAANGCNTTTGCGGGNTTTGGCGGGCGGGCTGCCGCGATGATCANTGCGGTTGAGGNCTGCACGCTTTGGGGGCTCCACCTGCATCCGGTTGCGCAGACGTGGCATCAGGGCGGGGTTGNNTTGCTGGGGGATGCCGCGCATCCGACGCTGCCGTTCCTNGCGCAGGGNGCCAATATGGCGCTTGAAGATGCATGGGTGCTGGCCGACAGCGTGCTGAACCACCCCGCAGAACANGCGCTCGCCCGCTATCAAAGCCTGCGCCAAGCCCGTGTTACCCGNGTCGTCAAAGCGGCGGCAGGCAATGCCGCGCGCTATCACTTGCGCCCCGGGCCTTTGCGGTCGGCCGCGCATNTGGGGCTGAAACTGGGCAGCACCCTTGCACCNTGGGCGATGGTCGGCGCGTTCAACTGGCTGTACCACCATGATGTGACCGCGCCGAAATAGGCTNCCGTCGCCGTTACTTGGCCCGTTGCAACATGCCGAACAGATCCCGCGGGTCTTCGGGGTCGGCCAGCAGGTCAAGCGGNTCGAACAGATCGGTCGCCTTGATCTGGTCGCGNACATAGCGCAGCGCCGAGAAATCCTCGATCGCGAAGCCGACGCTGTCGAACAGGGTGATCTGCTTGTCATCGGTGCGCCCCTGCGCCTGACCGGTCAGCACCTGCCAGATTTCGGTCACAGGGTGATCCGGNTCAAGCTGCTGTATCTCNCCCTCGATCCGGGTCTGTTCGGGGTATTCCACAAAAATCCCCGCGCGGTGCAGGATCGCGGGGGCCAGTTCGGTCTTGCCCGGACAGTCGCCGCCGATGGCGTTGATGTGGATGCCGCTGCCGACCATATTATCTGTCAGGATGGTGGCATATTGCTTGTCCGCNGTGCAGGTGGTGACGATCTGCGCGCCCAGCATCGCTTCTTCCGCGGTGTCGCAGGGCACGACCTTGATGCCCAGACCTTGCAGGTTGGCGGCGCATTTGGCGGTGGCGTCTTTGTCGATATCATACAGCCGCACCTCGTCGATGCCGACAATGGCCTTCATGGCGAGGGTCTGGAATTCGGATTGCGCCCCGTTGCCGATCATNGCCATGACATGCGCGCCCTTGGGGGCCAGCAACCGNGCCACCACGGCAGAGGTCGCCGCCGTGCGCAGCGCCGTCAGCATCGTCATCTCGGACAGCAACACCGGATANCCGTTGGCCACATTCGCCAGCANGCCAAAGGCGGTCACGGTCTGCAAACCGTCTGCGGTGTTCGAGGGGTGGCCGTTCACATATTTGAACCCGTAGACCTCGCCGTCCGAGGTCGGCATCAGCTCGATCACGCCCTGTTCCGAATGGCTGGCCACACGCGGGGTCTTGTCAAACAGCTCCCACCGTTTGAANTCCGCCTCGATATACTCCCCAAGCCCGATCAGCATGGGTTCAATCCCGATGTGGTGGATCAGCNTCATCATATTGTCGACGGANACAAAGGGCACCAGCGCCTTGTCAGAGGGGGTCAGATTGGTCATGGTCGTGGTCCTTTACTCAAATCAATAGGCGCGGGTGGGGCGGTCGAANACGCGGCGGCCAAAGGCAGAGGCGGCCAGATCGACCATCAGCTGCGCGGTGCGGCCCCGTTCATCCAGGAAGGGGTTCAGCTCTACCAGATCAAGCGAGGTCATCAGCCCGCTGTCATGCAGCATTTCCATNACCAGATGGCCTTCGCGCACGGTNGCACCGCCGGGGACGGTCGTGCCAACCGCGGGGGCAACGGACGGATCAAGGAAATCCACNTCNAGCGANACATGCAGCATCCCGTTCGCCGCCGCGACCTTTTCAAGGAANGTGTTCAGCGGCGTGGCGATGCCCGTCTCGTCGATCTCGCGCATGTCGACGCGCTGGATGGTGGTTTCCTGCAGCGCCGCACGCTCTGCCGCGTCGACAGAGCGCAGGCCGATGATGGCGATATTATCNTGCGGCAGCGGGTAGGGNAGATCGGGGAAGGCATCAAAGCCCTCGCGCCCTGTCACATAGCCCAANGGGGTGCCGTGCAGGTTGCCGCTGTCGGTGCTTTCGGGCGTGTGGAAATCGCTATGCGCGTCCAGCCACAGCACAAACAGGGGGCGTTCNTNCGCCTGCGCATGGCGCATCGCGCCCANNACGGTGCCGGAGGCNAGCGCATGATCGCCGCCCATGATGATCGGGGTNCCNTCCTGCAAGGCGGCTTGGGTGGCCTCGGCCAGNCTNTGNGTCCAGGCGATGGTTTCCTCAAGCGCGTGCAGTTTCGGGTGCTGGCCGGGCGTGAAGGGCGCAGGCGCGACATTGCCACGGTCTGTGACGCTATGGCCCAGATCGGTCAGCGCGCCCGCCAATCCAGCGGTGCGATAGGCATCGGGGCCCATCAGACAGCCCAACCGGCGCTTGCCGCTATCNAGCGGGGCCCCAAGAAGAATACAGTTTTGTCCAGACATGGGTGAGATCCTTTCGTCANCGTTTCCAAGACGATATCTAGCTGGTCTGGTCAGAAACAATCATCTAAAGTGACCAAATCGGAGATTATTTGACCAAANTGGACANCCAAAATGGACACAACGGACGAAGCAATTCTGGCNGCGCTGCGCGACGACGCGCGGGCGTCTCTGTCTGATCTGGCNGCNNCNTTGCGGCTGTCNCGTACCACCGTGCGTGCGCGTCTCGCCCGTTTGCAACAAAGCGGAGAGATNNTGGGCTTTACCGTCGTGACGCGCTCGGACGTGCGTGCCGATCCGGTNCGNGGATTGATGATGATCGAGATCGAGGGCCGTGGCGCTGACCGCATCACCCGCANGCTGGCCGGTATGGCGGCGTTGCGTGCCGTGCATTCAACTAATGGCAGATGGGATGTGATCGTCGAGATCGGCACCAAAACGCTTGAGGAGTTCGACGAGGTTCTGGCCCGCATCCGCAAGCTCGACGGGGTGGTCGCGAGCGAGACGAGCCTTTTGCTCAAGACGCGCAAGGCAGGGCAGGCCGCNNCNTANGGCTGCGGCCTGCNAGATGGTTCAGCGCGGNGTGCGCGCGGCAGAGACCCAGAACGCCAGTAGGACGGCACAAATGACAGCGTTCCAACCCGCCATGGACAGACCGAAAAGCTGCCATACGATGTCATCACACATGACCAGACCGGACGGCGCGCTGGTGGACAGAAGATCGCTGCCGCTCATCGCGCCAAGGTCCATGCCGCCGCCTGTGCAGGACGACGGACCGGGCCAGAATTTCCATTCCACCCCCGCATGATAAACCCCGATCAGCCCCGTGATCGCCACCGACAGCGCGCCAAGCCAGATCAACGCCCGCGGCGCACCAAAGAGCACGATCACCCCGATGGCAATCGCCGCCGCATGGGGCCACCGCTGCCATAGGCACATTTGGCAAGGCGCATAGCCGCCGATGTGTTGGAACCCGAAGGCCCCCAACAGCAGCGCAGCAGACCCCAGCGTAGCAATCAGGACATAGGTGTTTCGCGTCATCACAGGTACCTCAGCAAGAAAAAGCTGCCGAACAGCAGCACGACAAATACCGTAAATACCAAAGGCAGACGGCGTTCAATAAAGTCGCGGATAGGTGCGCCAAATTTCCACAGCAGCGCCGCCACGATGAAGAACCGCAGCGCGCGTGCAAGGATCGAGGTCACGATAAAGGTCGCCAGCGGCATCCCCGTCCACCCCGACATGATTGTGATCACCTTGTAGGGGAAGGGCGTGACGCCTGCGGTCAGCACAGCCCAGAAGCCGACGCCGTTGAACCGGTCCGAGAATGCCGCCATCGCGTCGCCTTTGCCAAGGCTGGCAAGGATCGGTTGGCCCAGTTGTTCAAATGCCAGCGCGCCAATGGCGTATCCCAGCAGGCCCCCCAAGACCGACGCGACCAGCGCGATCCCCGCGATCAGCCATGCGCGGTTCGGACGCGCAAGGATCATCGGGATCATCAGCACATCCGGCGGAATGGGAAAAACAGAGCTTTCAAGGAATGCCACAACCGCAAGGGCCCAAAGCGCGTGCGGGTGGTTTGCCAGGCCCAGAACCCAGTCATATAGCCGTCGGATCATACTGCGGTCTCCGGTATTGTTTTCTGTTCAATGGCAACACCAGAACAATCGGACGAGGTCAAGCAAAAGCGGTAAAATTGCTCTTGCCGTGGGGCGCGTGGCACGGTAACAGACCCCCATTGTGCCCAAGTGGCGGAATGGTAGACGCAGGGGATTCAAAATCCCCCGCCGCGAGGCGTGCCGGTTCGAGTCCGGCCTTGGGTACCACCTTGTTCTTGCAAGGCTTTCCGTAAAATTCAGTTTTGATCGTCGATAGGTGTGAAGGTTGCTTTTGCAGCCTTGGCAATGTCGCGTCCTCTTGTCCGTTGCATATCAAAAGCCGCGCAGGGAATTGCTGCGCGGCTTTGCGAAAGGATCCGTCTGGGGGTGTGGTCTGCGTTAAAGCTCGTTCGCCCAAGGCGGGTTGGCACCGGCGCGTGACACGGTGATGGCGGCAACGCGGGCGCCATATGTCATCGCGTCGCGCAAAGCGTCGGGATCAAGCGTGCCAAGGGCTTCGGGCGTCAGCAGGTCCAGATCGGACAGCTTCGCCAGAAATCCCGCATTGAACGTATCACCGGCACCGATTGTATCGACGACGTTGGTCTTTACCGCAGGCACCGTGATGGATGTACCGTCTGCCAGCGTTGCTATGGCACCCTCAGCCCCTTGGGTGACAATCACAACCGACGGACCGGTGTCGAGCATTGCGCTGATCTTTTCGGCCTGCGTCAACGGGGCGGGGTTTAGCCAGTTAAGATCCTCGTCCGAGACTTTGACGATATCCGCCTGGCTGATCATCGCCGCCATCCGGCGGCGGTAGCCGTCCGCGTCGGTGATGAAGAGGGGGCGGATATTGGGGTCGATCATCACCGCCCGCGACCCGCCCTGACGTTCCAGCAAGGCGGCATAGGCGCTGGCACTGGGGTCGCTGGCAAGGCTGATACCGCCAAAGAAAAGCGCGGTGATATCGCTTGGCAGCGCTGGCATATCCTCGGCGCGGATCATCCGACCGGCGGAGTTTTCGTCGAAGAATGAATAGGTTGCATGCCCATCTTCAAGTTTCACAAAAGCCAATGTGCTAGAACGGTCAGAGCGGATGATATGCGTGGTATCCACGTCACTGGCCTTCAGCGCATCGGCCAGCTGGTCGCCAAACATATCGCGCGACAACCCGGTCAGCATGCCCGCGCGGGCGCCCAAGCGGCCAAGCGCGATAGCGGTGTTAAAGACCGCGCCGCCCGAATGAGGCACAAACCCGTCCGGCCCGTCGAGCGACGGGGCCGCGACCATATCGATCAATGCCTCCCCGCAACACAGGATCATTGCCCCAACCCCGCGCGGTCACCGGCCAATGCGGCGGCCACATCCGGCTGATCGGTATAGACCGCAAGCGCGGCCTCGCAGCCTTCTGCCCAGATGAGCGAGAGCCAGTGTTCAAACGCCTCGGCAAAGGCCTGATGCTCGGCCAGATCGCCATAGATATGACGCTGCGCAAGCCAGAGCTGCGGCGCTTCGCGCGCGGCCAGGGCCACAGCGTTGAGGCGCGCCCACTGCGGGTCGTTCGGCTCGATCTCTGTCCCGTCCATGCGGGTGCCTGCACACATGCGAGCCCATAGCGCCTCTACCAGGGCCAGACCGGAACAACTGCCCTTGGCCGCCAAGGCGTCGCGCAAAACCGGCAGGACAAACCCCGGATGCCGTGATGACCCGTCAAAAGCCACGCGCCGTGTGGTGTCGCGAATTGCGGGGTTGGCGAAACGTTTGGCAATCAGTTCGACATAGGCCGCCGGGTCTTGACCGGGTACGGCGGCGACGTAGGGGGCGATTTCCGCTGCCTCGATCTTGCGGAACATGGCAGAGGTCAAGGGGTGCGCCATGCAATCGGCGATAGTTTCCAGGCCCAGCAACTCTCCGGCGTTGGCCAAGACCTGATGTCCTGCGTTGAGGATGCGGATTTTCATCGCCTCGTAGTCATGCACCGCGTCGGTAAAGATCGCCCCCGCCTTGTCCCAGTCGGGGCGTCCGGCGCAGAAGTCGTCTTCGATCACCCATTGGCGGTAGTTCTCGTGGGTCACCGGTGCCGCGTCATCGACGCCAAGGCTTTGCGCCAGCGCGATTTCGTCAGGGCCGGTGGCGGGCACGATGCAATCCACCATAGAGTTCGGGAAGCTGCAGTTTTGCTCGATCCACTGGGCAAGCGCCGCGTCACTTTGGCGGGCGAGGGTCACGACGGCCTGGCGCGTGGCGGTGCCATTGCCGCGCAGGTTGTCGCAGCTTTGGACCGTAAACGGACCGTGGCCCGCATCGCGCCGCAGCTTGAGCGCTGCAATGATCGCGCCGAAAACCGTCTTGGGCTGATCGGGCCGCGCGCGGTCATGCTGGATATCGGCGTGGGTCAGATCAAGCCCGCCGGTTTCGGGATCGATAAAATAGCCGCCCTCGGTCACGGTCAGCGACACGATGCGGATCGCGGGATCTGCCATCGCCGCAATCAGCGGCGCGTTGTCTTCGGCGATGGGGGTGTAGTCGATCATCGAGCCGACGACCTCGGCCGTGACACGACCGGGGGCCAGTTCGATCAAAGTGGTCAGATAATCCTGCGCCTGAAGCTTGTCGCGCATCGCGCTGTCATAGGCCCGCACGCCGGCCCCGATCAGCGCCCAATCCTGCGCCAGACCCTGTTGCATCAGCTTGTGCAGATACCACGCCTGATGGGCGCGATGGAAGTTGCCCAGGCCGATATGGATGATCCCCGCCGAGAGCGCGCCGCGATCGTAGTCGGGCGTACCGATACGGGCGGGCAGGTCACCAAGGCGATCCAGAGACAGCGGCACCGGAGGCGGCGCGTCGGTGTTTGTTATGGTCGGTTCATTCATGAGACCGCTTTCGTAGGAAGCAAAGTTAAAGGGCAGGGGCACGCGGCGCTTCATGCGATGCGTAGGCCGTTGGCGTCGAAGCGGTGAAGCGAGTCCTCGCGCGGGGTCAGGAACACTCGGTCGCCGTGGCGCAAGCCCACTTCGCCGCGGGCACGGACGGTCATCATCTCGGTCAGGCCGGTGTCATAGACGTGGAAGAACGTGTCCGACCCCAAATGCTCCGACACTTTGACGACACCGCTCCAGGTGCCTTCGGTTGTCGATACGTCGATGTGTTCAGGGCGGATGCCGATGGTATGCGCACCGTGTTTGGCCGCCTCGGGGCCCGAGATCAGGTTCATCTTGGGCGAGCCGATAAAGCCCGCGACAAAGGTGTTGCGGGGTGTGTGGTAAAGCTCGAGCGGGGAGCCGACCTGTTCGATCACACCGGCCTGAAGCACCACGATCTTGTCGGCCATGGTCATCGCTTCGACCTGATCATGGGTTACATAGATCATTGTCGTCTCAAGCCGTTTATGCAGCTCGGAGATTTCAAGCCGCATGCCCACGCGCAAAGCAGCGTCGAGGTTGGACAGTGGTTCGTCGAACAGGAAGGCCGCGGGTTCACGGACAATCGCCCGACCAATCGCGACACGCTGGCGTTGCCCGCCCGACAGCTGGCCGGGTTTGCGGTCCAGATAGGCGGTCAGGTTCAGCGCTTTCGCCGCGGCATCGATGCGGCGGTTCTGTTCGTCCACGGGGATGCCCGCCATGCGCATCGGAAAAGCGATGTTCTTGCGCACGGACATATGCGGATACAGCGCATAGGACTGGAACACCATTGCCAGACCGCGTTTGGCGGGGGGCACATGGGTGGCGTCCTGCTTGTCGATGCGGATTTGCCCGCCCGAGGTATCTTCGAGCCCTGCAATCAGGCGCAGCAGGGTGGATTTGCCGCAGCCCGAGGGGCCGACAAAGACGGTGAATTCGCCGTCTTCGATGGTCAGGTCCAGCGGCGGGATGACTTCGACGTCACCGAAGCGCTTGGAAACCTTGTCTAATGTGATGCGTCCCATGGTGTTGTTTCCTTATTTCACTGCGCCAAAGGTCAGGCCGCTGACAAGTTGTTTCTGGCTGAACCAGCCAAGGATGAGGATCGGCGCGATGGCCATGGTCGAGGCCGCGCTGAGCTTGGCGTAGAACAAGCCCTCGGGGCTGGAATAGCTGGCGATAAAGGCCGTCAGAGGGGCTGCCTTGGCGGCGGCGAGGTTGAGGGTCCAGAAGGCTTCATTCCAGGCGAGGATCACGTTCAGAAGCAGCGTGGATGCGATGCCGGGGATCGCCATTGGCGTGAGGATATACAGCACCTCTTCGCGCAGGCTGGCACCATCCATACGGGCTGCCTCCAGGATCTCGCCGGGGATTTCCTTGAAGTAGGTGTAAAGCATCCAGATGATGATCGGCAGGTTGATCAGCATCAGCACCACGACCAGCCCCAGTTTGCTGTCCAGCAGACCCATTTTGATAAAGATGAGGTAGATCGGATACAGCACCCCGACCGCTGGCAGCATCTTTGTCGACAGCATCCACAGCAGGATATCTTTGGTCCGGTTGGAGGGGACAAAGGCCATTGACCACGCCGCGGGAACGGCGATCAGGATGCCCAGAATGGTAGAGCCCCCCGCGATCACCACCGAATTCCACAAGAAGCGGCCGTAGTTCGAACGTTCCTGCACCGCGGCGTAGTTCTCCAGTGTCCAGTCAAAGAACAGGAACACCGGCGGGTCTGCAATCGCCTGGGCTTCGGTCTTGAAGCTGGTCAGGATGGTCCAGAGGATCGGGAAGAAAATCAGTAGCCCGACGCCCCATGCGAGTGCGGTGTTCAGAGCCTTGCGTTGTGTGGTCGTTGCACGTGCCATGACGGGCTCCTTATGCGTCGAGGTTCTTGCCAACCATGCGCATCAGGAAGATGGCAACGATATTGGCGAGGATGATGGCATAGACACCGCCGGCAGAGCCGAGCCCGATGTTCTGGCTTTCCAGCACACGCTGGAAGATCAGATAGGTCAGGGTTTTGGTGCCAAAGGCGCCTTGGGTGGTCACGAAAATTTCGGCGAAGATAGAGAGCAAAAAGATCGTCTGGATCAGCACCACCACGGTGATTGCCCGCGACAGGTGGGGCAGGGTGATGAAGCCAAAGCGTTTGACGGGCGATGCGCCGTCCATCTCGGCGGCCTCCAGTTGTTCGCTGTCCAGCGACTGGATTGCGGTTAGCAGGATCAGCGTCGCAAAGGGTAGCCACTGCCAGCTGACAATCAGAATGATGGATTGGGTCGAGGCTTCGGTCAGCCACACCAGTGGTTCAGCCCCAAACAGGCCCCACAGGTGGGCGAGCAGCCCGTTGACCGGATCCATGAACATGTTCTTCCAGACCAGCGCCGATACGGTCGGCATCACGAAGAACGGGGCAATCACGAGGATCCGAACGATCCCTTGACCCCACATCGGCTGGTTCAGCAAGACGGCCAGCAACACACCCAGAACGACGGTGATGAACAGGACGCCGCCCACAATCACCAGTGTCGCCTGAACCGATGGCCAGAAGGCGCTGGACGATACGAAGCGGACGTAGTTGTCAAAGCCGACCCACCCCAGATCACCGCCGCGCAGGGGCAGGTATTTGCGAAAGGAAAAATACAGCGTCATCGTCAGGGGGACGAGCATCCATCCCAGAAGCAGCACGACAGCGGGGGCCATCATCAGACGGGCGGCCGATCGTGAGTGTTGCGTTGCCATTGAATATACCTCCTCCGTTGACGGGCTAGGGCCGTCCCGGACGATCATGCACGTGTTGGAAAAAAGGGGCCAGTCAGCAAGGGGGAGCTTTGCTGACTGACCCCGAGGGCGATCAGATCAGTAGCCGGCGGCTTCCATCTCATCGGTGGTCAACGCTTGGGCGTTGGCCAGGGCTTCATCGACGGACTGCTGTCCTGCCAGCGCGGCAGAGAACTCTTGACCGACCTGTGTGGCGATGCCTGCAAACTCCGGGATAGCTGCAAACTGCACACCGACGTAGGGCACCGGATCCACGGTTGGCGCGGTGGGATCAGCCGACAGGATGCTGTCCAGTGTCATCTGCGCGAAAGGCACCTTTTTGTATTCGGCGTTTTCGTACAGCGATGTCCGCGTGCCGGGAGGAACATTTGCCCAACCGTCTTTCTCGGCGACCAGCTCAAGATACTCTTTGGACGTGGCCCATTCGATGAATTCTTTCGCGGCGGCTTCGTTATCGGTGCCGGCAGGGATGCCAAGCGCCCAAGCCCACAGCCAGTTGCCGCGTTTGCCTTTGCCGGTGTCAGGTGCCAGCGCAAAGCCGACCTGATCCGCGACGGTGGAATCTGTCGGGTTGGTCACAAAGGACGCCGCAACAGTCGCGTCGATCCACATGCCGCATTTGCCCTGTTGGAACAGCGACAGGTTTTCGTTGAACCCGTTGTTCGCCGCACCCGGAGGGCCCGCGTCGTTCATCAGGTTCACATAGAACTCAAGCGTTTCTTTCCATGCGGGCTGGTCAAACTGCGCAGTCCAGCTTTCGTCGAACCAGCGTGCGCCAAAGGCGTTTGCTGTCGCGGTGAGGAACGCCATATTCTCGCCCCAACCGGCCTTGCCACGCAGGCAGATGCCGTTGATGCCGGCGTCGCGGTCGGTCATGGCGCGGGCCGCTTCAGCGACGAATTCCCATGTGGGCGCGTCGGGCATCTCCAGTCCGGCTTTCTCCATCAGGTCCTTGCGGTACATGATCATGGAGCTTTCGCCGTAGAAAGGGGCCGCATAAAGCGTGCCGTCGACGCTCAGACCGCCGCGCATCGCGGGCAGGATGTCGTCGGTGTCATATTCCGCCGACAGATCGTCCAGCGGCACCAGCCAGCCTTGCTTGCCCCAGATAGGGGTCTCGTACATGCCGATGGTCATGATGTCGAACTGCCCACCTTTGGTGGTGATGTCCGTGGTCACACGTTGACGCAGGACGTTCTCCTCCAGCGTGACCCATTCGACTTCGTGGCCGGTTTTGGCAGTAAAATCATCGGTAAAACCCTGCATCCGGATCATGTCGCCGTTGTTGACTGTAGCGATTGTGATCGTATCCGCAGAAGCAGCGGCTGCCGTCAAAAGTGAAATGGCGGTCGCCGTTCGAAAAGCGTTCAAAACAAACATCTTCTACCTCCCTGATGAGATGTTAGCGACAAGCTTAGGGCTATTGGTGAACTCGCGTCAATTTGAATTTTACGCGCGTCTAGTTTTGCGATTTAGGCGCGTGTTTTCAATTGCCTAGGCAGAGCCCCTGAGCACGAGCTTGCCGTCAAACAGCGTCTCTGTACGCGAATCGAGAGAATCATCTGCCTCGATCAGGGCCAGCAGGGTGGTCGCGCTTTTCTCGGCAATGGCTTCGTAGTCTTGGGACACGGTGGTCAGGCGCGGGCAGGTGAAGCGCGAGAAAGGATGGTCGTCATGGCCCGCGACGCGGAAGTCGTGGCCGGCCTCGATCCCGACGCTCATCCCCGCCTCGAAAATGGCGGACAACAGCCCGATGGCCAAACGGTCGTTGCTGCACAGTATTGTTTTCGACGGCAGGCTCCGGTCGCGGATCACGCGGGTGCCTTCGCGAAACCCGATCTCTTCGAATTCCCATCCCTCGCCACCGACCTGGATCAGATGCGGCGTCTGCCCCAGACGTTCCATCGCCCTGACATAGGCCGCGCGCCGTTTGTAGGCGTTGGGGTTCATCGGGTCTTTCATCTCGAAAAAGGCAGGCGGCTCGCCCGTGCGGCACAGATAGTCGACGATCAGATCAACGCTTTGTTCATTGTTGGAGCCTATGAACGCCTTGCCGACCTTATCGATGTTCGCATCGAACAGGACGGTAGGGACCTCTTCGGTAAAGGTCTGGATCTGCGCGTGGTCAGAACTGCGCCCGAAAGCGGCCAGCAATACGCCCGCCGGTTTCAACATGCGCAGGTTTTCGAGGTTCTCCAGTTCCATCTCGGGGCTGCCGTGCGACCCGAGCAGAACGGGCCGGAAGCCCTGCCGCAAGATGTGCTCTTCGATCGTGCGGGCAATCTTGGCAAAGAAAGGGTCGGCCAGATGCGGTACCACGACGCCGATGTTCTTGGTCAAACGGCGGTTCTGGTTCATGGCGTAAAGATTGGGCCGATAGTCATATCGGTCCAGCGCTGCCTCAACCCGTTTGCGGGTGCTGCTACGCACGCTGGTGGGGTCGTTGAAGAACTTGGAAAGCGTCGGACGGGAGATCCCGCTGACGGCGGCAAACTCTTCCATATTCTTGATTTTCCGACTGCTCATCAAACGCTTCTTCTGGTGGTGGCAGAGGCCAAGTGACGACGCCATGTTCCTGTATCTGTTGGATCAGCATACTTGTCGCGCGGTAAATATCACCCCCTAACATCATGAGACAGTGGGATTTTGCTGCGAATTTGACCAAAATACCCTCTTGCGGTTGTAGCGGCAGATGTTCGCTCAAACGCATGTCCTCGCGTCAAACTTATGGTGTCGGGCCTAAATAATCGGCATATGGCACCCCACCTGAGGTGCCGAAGTCTATCCTTTAGGTGGTATTGCGATTCGGTTTCGTGCTGGAAAACTGGCTGCGTTTTCGAAAAAATGGGCGCGGTCGCAAGCTATTGGTTCCAAATCGCGAATTCACGCCCCGCCACAGTCCCGCCACGCCGAATTTAATCGCAAAGATGGTTTATTGTGTCTGGCTGCGAAACAGTGCCGAGGGCTGGGTTTGAGAAATCATTAAAATTTGGTGAAAAACCCCGAAAAGTACCAGCTCCATCGAAATGGCGCCCTAAGATGGGAAACAATGCGCTACCTATGCGTGCATATTCCGCGCCGCCGTCGAGTCAAAAACGGCGGAAAAGAGGCGCGTCTGCGAATTCTTGCCATTTTTTCCTTCCAGCAACGTCAACGGGTAGGTAATAAGAACGTGCCCAACTGGGGGGCAAAGTTTTTTAGGTTTCGGGGGCGACCGCATCGAACGCACATGTTGTGCGGGGAAGATGTGTTCGCTTGGCTCTTAAGAGCCGATGAATATACTACTGCCGGTTGCGCGGCAGCGGGCAGCTGTCTGCGGCTGATCCTCCCTTCAGGACGGTAGAGTTCTTTGTGTGTCGTCTGTGACCGCGGAGCTTTGTTAGGGGTATTGTGCGCCGTTTTTTAACGGCCCGCCACGTTGGCGGAAGGAGGAGAAACTGATGGGAAACTGTATCTACAGACCACGACTGCCGGACCGTTCGGGTATGGGTGATGTTGCAACTCTGCGTTGCTCCGCCGCTACCGACACCGTCTTGATTTCTTCCCCGAAGCGCCGTTTTCGGATCACATCAAGAACACAAATGACCCGTATCCAAACGGCTGCAGATTTGGGCGTGTCTCGCGATGCACCCGTCCGCGCGCCGTATGTTTCATTGCAGCAGCGTCGCGGGCAGGGCGTTGCTTTGTCTCGCCTTAGTACCCCGGCACAGAATTGCTGCCATGTGAATTAATAAGCCTCGCCCATGACTGGGCACCCTAGTTTTACGGCTGACGGTACAACCGTAGCGTGCCTGACCTGATTTTGGAGACGACCGATATGACCATCTTTTTGAATAAACTGTGGCTCTTTGGAAAAACCTCGACCGCCGAAGCCGAGAAAACCGCGACCGAGGCTCCGGCCGATGGACCGAACGGGATCGTGGACGGTAACCAGCAGGGCAACAAGATCGACGCCAGCTATAATGATGACCCAAGCGGTGACCGTGTTGACGGTAACGACGCGGTATTTGGCAACGTTGGGTCCAATGATGACATCATCCTCGCACGTGGCGGCAATGATACGGTCAATGCGGGTTTGGGGAATGATACGGTCGTCGCAGGGTCGGGCAATGATTATGTTGACGGGGGCAAGGGCAACGACATCCTGATCGGTGATGGCGCGACCAAGGGCAACTACGGCGACACCCGCGAAAGCTTTGAATGGTCCAAGGCACCCGACCCATCGGGCGACGGTTCCGCGATCGACGACAATGACAACCTCAAGGGCGGGTTCACGCAGAATACCGGCACCGTCAACGTCACGTTCGAGCTCAAGAGCTTTTCGCCGCGCAACAATGCGGATCAGGAATTCAGCGACAGCAAACAGTTCACCGGCAATGTCGAGGGCGATGCCCACGGCGTGAACGACAACAGCTCGTTTGAATCGCTGGCCAACTGCACCGGTGAAACCAAGTTCGAACTGCGGTTTGACGAGGCCGTTGGCAATGTGTCNTTCAANGTGAACGACATCGACAACANNGGCGCTGTGAAAGTGCTGGCNTANGANGCNTCNGGCAAGATGATCGACGTNGANNTGATCGCCAACAGCAGCTCCNGCNAAGTGAAGCTGACNGACAGTGACGGCAAGTTCGGCGTGGACACGGCCACCAGCNAGGGCGGCGACGATTCCCCCTCGTCGAGCAAGTATTCCGTCAACGTGTCCATCGACGGTCCCGTATCGCGGATCGAGTTCATCCACACCGGTGCCACAAGCGGCAACTCNGGNGTCAACGTNACAGACGTGTTCTTTGACAACCCNGCGGCNTTGCTGGCGGATGACGACGGCACTGTCGGCAACGACACGCTGCACGGCGGCGAAGGNGATGACATCATCTTTGGCGACAGCGCNGGCCTGACCAANGCGNAGCCNGTGTCGAAGACTGTTGAGCCTGTATCGGGTGCGGATCATACCGTTCTGACATGGGATCTGGCAAATGTGACGGTGGCTGGCGGTTCAAGCCCCTTCCAGAACAGCGATGTGGGCTCCGGCGATCTGTCTGGCAAGTCGTTCACCATCAACGAAAATTCCGCACCTGTTGCGGTTGGCATCAATGATGACGACGATAAGTTGAATGACAACGACAACTCGCAAACCTTGGCGAAAACCACCAAATTGGATGACAATACCGAAAAGTCCGGCGACAAGATCATCCCCGAGNATTCCTATATTGTGCGCCCCGAAGGCGCAGTNGATTCCTCGCAGGATGTGACAGTCTACGTCGTGAACTTTGACGGCGACGATGCCGTCGGTTTCGTGACAGACAAACCGCTGGAAGTCGGCAAATCCTACGATTTCGTCAGCCACAACTCTAACCTGCCATCGATCAAATACGACCACATCGCCAAGACCTACACCACGAGTGATGACAGCACGTCCCCAACCGATGGCACCGTTGGTGGCGACGATGTGCTGACCGGCGGGAATGGNAACGACACGATCTTTGGTGAAGGCGGTAACGACAGCATCGAAGGCAATGCGGGCCACGATTCGATCGAGGGCAACCACGGCGATGACACCATTTCCGGTGGCANCGGCAANGANACGATCTANGGNGACAACAACACCGNNGNCGNNTCTACGNCNGGCGGCACGACAGAGCGNGAGAGCTTTGAGTGGGACAAGGCACCAGACCCCCATGACAACTCGGCTGTCGANAATAANGACAATCTGGGCGGTGGNTTTGTTCAGGACACGGGCAACGTCAATGTGACCTTCTCGGTCACNGGCAGCANNNAAACNCCCGAGACGACATTCTCNACNGACCAGCANAAGGTGCATTCGATCACNGGCGACGGTCAGGCGACCAATGCNAACAGCTCTTTGGCNTCNCTGGCGAACCAGGATGGCGANAGCGCGACCTATCGNNTGGANTTCTCNAAGGATGTGACCAACATCAGCTTCCGCATCAATGACATTGATAACGCGTCGAAAGTCGTCATCGNGGCGGTTGGTCCCGATGGGACACGGACGCCGATCAAGGTCGATGCAGGCAGCGGCATCAATGCCCACAACCAAGACGGCGTTGGCGGTTACGAAACCCTGATCAGCGGCGGGGGTAATGGCCCCGATACCGATCCCTACCACTCTGCCCTAGTGAACATCGAAGGCCCGGTCGAATACCTCGAGATTACCCACACGATGGNTCANANCCTNTCGNNCGGNAANCACGCGGGCATCAACATCACCGANGTCTATTTNGACGCNCCCGTNGGCNGCGTTGACGNNGGNGCNGGCAATGACCTGNTGATGGGCGACGANGGCGACGACTTTATNGACGGTGGCGCAGGCGACGACANGCTGTTTGGCGGCGATGANGACGATACGCTGATCGGCGGTGACGGGGATGACCAGCTGACCGGCGGCGAGGGCAAAGACAAGATCAGCGGTGGCGCAGGCAAGGATACCATCTTTGGCGGCANCNATGGCGATGAGGTNGACGGNGGNGCAGGCGGCTTCAATGCCGACCCTGCGCTGAACACCGACGATGACACGCTTGATCTGACTGGCCTCAATTTCCGCTTGCGTGATCTGGAACCAGATAGCAACGGCAATGGTCAGAACGGTACNGTTGANCTNTACAACGACGACGGCACATCCGCGGGCTCGTTCAAATTCACCGAGATCGAAAACATCATCGGCGAAGAGATGGCCGGTCCGGTTGATGGTCTGGACAGTGGCGAGGATATGGCCCCGGGCTACACCGACGCCCAAGGCGACCAGATCGACGGCACAGACGGGATCAACGATACGATCTTTGGCAACGGTGGCGACGACACGATCGACAGCGGGTTGGGCGACGATACCGTTGACGGCGGCGCGGGCGACGACACGTTCACACTGACCGATGGCGTCGACAATGACGTTATCATCGGCGGCGAAAGCGGCGAAACCGACGGCGATGTGATCGACAGTACGGCTGTGGATGACGACCTGACAGTCACTTTCACCGACAAAGAGGAAGGGACACTGACCAACGGGTCCGGCACCACCGAATTCTCGGAGATCGAGAGACTCGAACTGGGTGGCGGTGACGATACGGTCACAGGTTCCGGCGGTGATGAAAATGTCATGACCGGTGACGGCAACGACGTGGTGAACGCCGGCGGTGGNGATGATACCATCGATGGCCAGGGCGGCAATGATACCATCGACGGTGGTAAATATGATGACAGCCTGATCGGTGGTGACGGCAACGACTCCCTNGTCGGTGGTGAGGGTGACGACGTACTGATTGGCAACAAGCCCGGTGCGATTGGCGTGCCCGACACNGACGTTCCACTGGTCTCCACACCCTTTGATCAGGATACCAACCCCAACGACGACAAAGACACGCTNATCGGCGGCGCGGGGAATGATACGATCGATGGCGGCGATGATGCCGACTATATCGACGGTGGCGACGATGATGATGTCATCGAAGGCGGCATCGACAACGACACCATCTATGGCGGCAGCGGCAACGACACCATCACCGATGTCCAAGGCGCGGACGAAATCTATGGCGGTGACGGTGACGATCTGATCGAAGCGGGTATCGACACCTTCTCTGATTATGCGAATGATCAGCCGACCGTCGGTGGGCGACCCAACCCATTCTTCAACTCCGGCGATCCGAACAAGGACGATGGTCGTGATTTCGTCGATGGCGGCAGCGGTAACGATACGATCCGCACCGGCGACGANTCTGANACCATCTACGGCGGTACGGGCGACGATTCNATCAACGCGGGTATCGATGACGATGAGGTCTACGGCGACGACGGCGACGACAGCATCATCGGCAGCCACGGGTCNGACAGCCTGTATGGCGGCGANGGCAATGACACCATCTATGGTGGCTTTGGCAACGAACCGATCGCCGGCTACGAGGGCGAGGAAGTCGACGCCACCGATCCNCAGCCGAANAACGGCAAGGACTATATCGAAGGCGGTGCCGGCAATGACGTGCTGTACGGTGAAGACGANAACGACACCATCCTGGGTGGTGCCGATGACGACTACATCGACGGTGGCATTGACGACGACAGCCTNGATGGCGGTCANGGCGANGATACGATCTTGGGTGGTCAAGGCAACGACACCATCCGCGGCGCACAGGGCCATGATGAGATCGATGGGGGGGACGGTGACGACTCCATCCTCGCGGGCAATGGNAACGACGACGTTAAAGGCGGTGCCGGGAACGACACCATCGACGGTGGTCAGGGCAACGACACCATCGACGGCGGTGACGGCGATGACTCCATCCTTGGGGGCTTTGGNGANGACTCCATCCTCGGGGGNGCCGGAAACGACACGATCATCGCGGCCGGTGACAATGANACCGTAGACGGTGGGACCGGTGACGACTCCATCAGCGGTGTGCGCGGCGACGACATCTTGTTCGGTGGCGAGGGTGACGACACCATCGACGGCGGTGAAGACAACGACAGCATCGACGGCGGCGACGGCGACGACAGCCTGCTTGGTGGCTTTGGCGACGACACCATCGAAGGCGGTGAAGGCGACGATACCATCAGCGCAGGTGGCGGCGACGACATCATCAGCGGTGGCGCGGGCAATGATAGCCTGCAAGGTAACGACGGGCGCGATACCTTCACCAACGTCAACGGTGGCGACACCATCGACGGCGGTGCCGGCACAGATGCCTCNGACTACGACNTCATCGATCTGAGNGGCGCGCTGAGCCCCGGCGGCGGTTATCGTCTTGAAAACGTCACGCCGGATAATGATGCCGGTGACACCATCGACGGCGANAGCCCCAACGATGGCATCGACGGTACGATCGTCTTTACGGATGCGTCCGGCACTGAAACCGGTCGTCTCGACTTCACCAANATCGAAGAGATCATTCCCTGCTTCACGCCGGGCACCTTGATCGCTACGCCGAAAGGGGAACGTCGGGTCGAAGATCTGGTGGTGGGCGACCGTGTCATCACNCGTGACAACGGTATTCAGGAAATCCGCTGGGTCGGTGCCCGCGAGATGACCGGACAAGAGCTGGCGCATAANGCGCATCTGCTGCCGGTTCTGATCCGTCAGGGTGCTTTGGGCAACAACCTGCCCGAGCGTGACATGCTGGTCAGCCCCAACCACCGCGTTCTGGTGGCCAACGACAAGACAGCGCTCTACTTCGAAGAGCGCGAGGTTCTGGTCGCGGCGAAACACCTGACNGGTCTGGAAGGNGTTGATATCGTTGAAACCTCTGGCACGACCTACATCCACGTGATGTTCGACCAGCACGAGGTGATCCTGTCTGACGGCACATGGACCGAAAGCTTCCAGCCGGGCGATATGAGCCTTGCAGGNGTCGGCAACGCGCAGCGCAACGAGATCCTGGAGCTTTTCCCGGAACTGGCAACGCGCGAAGGGGTGGACGGCTATGTCGCCGCGCGCCGCACACTGAAAAAGCACGAGGCGAAACTTCTGACGAAGTAAGCGCCACATTATATGCAGCAACATGCCTGCATCCCCTTGGGGGTGCGGGGCGAAGAACGGGGCAGGCGACTGTCCCGTTTTTCCGTGTTCAGGGTTANGTGGTCAGGGGCCGGTCAGCGNGCCGCGCGCCATGCGGCCCATGCTTCGGGCGTATCAAGGTCCAGTCGCGCGCGGTTCTCCGGCAGGGGGATCAGCAGCGTCTGGTCCTGAGCCTGTGCGATGATCTCTTTCCCGCCGGTGTCACCTTGCATCCGGGCAAAATGATCAAAATGGCAGGCGGCAAAAACCGTGGGGTGACCCGGCTTTCCATCCGNCGTCGCACCGCGCCATACCGTGTAATTTGATTTAATATCAACGGCNTGAAAGACGGTNTTCAAGTCATCTTCAGTCAGTTCTGGCAGGTCGGCAAGCAGCACCATCGCGGCAGGCGTACCGGTGGGAAGCACTGAAAACCCCGCGCGGAGCGAGGCGTTCATCCCCTCTGCCGCGTCGGGAACGGGNAGCGCTTCAACCTCCATATCAGCCACAAGCGCGTAGCGNGGGTGGGGCGCAGGTGGCAGGGCNACNATGACCGCNCCNCGCGTCGCCGCCCGCGCNATCCGTGCCTGTCGGCGCAGCAGCGCTTCGCCCTCCACGATCTCAAGCAGTTTGTCGCGCCCCCGCATCCGCGAGGATTGCCCCGCGGCCAGCAGGATGATGGGGATGTCATGGCTCATANACCGACCATAGCCAGAATTGTTCAACCACCGTAAGAGCATAGCATCAGTCCNACCCGCTGATTTNGCCCGGCATTTTTGAACCNTCGGGCGNAATAGGGCGTTGGGCTTGTAAGCCANGTGATCTCCGCGCAAGCTTGTTGAACATGGCACTTCATGACGCGGACATACCCTATGAANNTTGACTTCCTTTTGCCATCGACACTGCTCCGCAAGGGCCGTGAATACAGCCGCAAGCTTTGGGTGCGGGTGCTGATCATGGGGTTGNTGGCGGTCTTGTCGCTGCTGCTGAGCATGTTGATCGAACGCTGGATCCCGCAATCTCTCGCGACCTATCTGACCGGCAGTGCGGCGGACCGGTTGCTGTCGATCATCGCCAACGCGATGCTTGCGGTCACCACCTTTTCGCTTAGCGTCATGGTCACNGTATATCGCAGCACCTCGACCCAATGGACGCCGCGCATTCANCGCTTGATCGTGCAGGACCGCACCACCCAGAATACGCTGGCCGTCTTTATCGGGGCTTATGTGTATGCGCTGATCGCCATCATCCTGCGCGAACTTGGGGTGTTCGACGACAAGCGGTCTTTCGTGTTGTTCGTNATGACGGTGATCGTNCTGACGGTGATCGTGTTCAGCCTGATCCGCTGGGTGCTGCATCTGCANACNTTTGGCAGCCTGATCGATACCTCGCGACAGGTGGAGGATCAGACACGCCGCACCTTCAAGGAACGNCTGCNTAANCCCTGCCTCGGGGCCAANCCNCTGACNGGNGATATCCCCGACAGTGCAAAGCCGTTCACCGCGGATGAAAANGGCTATATCCAGCATATCTANCCCGAAGCGTTGAANACCGTGGCGGAAAACCACGGGGTGAAGATCTATCTCAAGCGCAACATCGGCAGCTTTGTTTTCGTCAACGAACCTTTGATGATGATCGACCGCGTGGGGCAGCCCAAGGACGATGAACACACCGATGAAACGCTGCATGCAGGGATCAATGCCAGNATCANCATCGGCGATNTGCGNACCTATGATCAGGATCCGCGCTTTGGNCTCATCGTGATGGGAGAGGTCGCGTCAAAGGCGCTGTCGCCNGGNGTNAANGACCCCGGCACCGCGATCGACGTGATCACCCGCATNGGCCGCATCCTNAGCTTTTACGAGGACGAGACCGAAAGGGACCGCGACGAGGTGCTGGACCACATCTATGTCGCACCGCTGGACCCGTCTGACCTGATGCAGGACGCTTTTGGCGCGTTGGCGCGGGACGGGTGTACNGTGGTCGAGGTGCAGCAGCGGCTTCAAGCCACGCTGAANGGCCTGATGCGNCACCCTGACGAGGGGCTNCGCATNGCCGCGCGCAGGGCTGCCGAACGTCACCTCAGACGCGCGCTTGCCAAGATCGACTTTGAACCCGACCGGGCGCAGTTGATGNAAAGCGCCAGCCAAGACGTGCGCGATGCGGTCCGTGACGCGGTAAAGCNCAGCGATACNGAGGATGACGCGCCAAAGATGGACAACGACACNGACACCGACACCACCTGAGGGNGGCTTTTACAGGGGGCGGATTTTCAGCTGTGTGATCCGGTTGCCATCGCGGGCGATGACCTCGAACCGGAANCCGTGGAAAGAGAACACCTGATTGGGCGTCGGGATCATCTGCGCTTCGTGGATCACCAGACCGGCGACGGTATTGGCNTCTTCNTCNGGCAANTCCCATTCCGTNGCGCGGTTCAGGTCGCGGATCGTCATGGCCCCATCGACGAAATANTGCCCGTCCTCGGCCTTGGTCACGCCGTGGTCCGCNTCNGGGTCGAATTCATCGGTGATCTCGCCNACNATNTCTTCNAGGATATCCTCGAGCGTGATCAACCCCTGAAGCGAGCCATATTCATCCACCACCAGCGCAAAATGGGTGCGGCGCCGTAGGAACTGGCGCATCTGTTCGTCNAGCGTAGATGTCTCGGGCACGAAATAGGGTTTCATCGCGATATCGGCGATTTTGAACGTCTTGAACGGTTTGTCATCCTCGGCACCGCTGATGTGCTTGTACATGGCACGCAGCAGNTCTTTGGCATGGATCACNCCNATGATGTTCTCGGGATCATCGCGGTAGACGGGCAGGCGGGTGTGGTTGCTTTCCAGGATCTGTTCAAGGATCTGCGAAGGGTCATTGGCGGCATCGATCATCTCGATCCCTGACCGGTGGAGCATGACCTCTTCCACCATACGTTCGCGCAGGTCGAGCGCGCCTAGAATACGGTCGCGGTCTTCCTTCTCTACCACGCCTTCAGAGCGGCCGATTTGCAGCGCCCCCGCAATTTCCTCGCGTACGGCAAGGATGTTGCTGTCAGGGTCGATGGTCACGCCGAACAGGCGCAGGATGCCGCGGACCAGAAACCGCACGGCCGACACCACGGGNCTGAAGATCAGCACGACCAGCGCAATGGGCCGCGACACGGCTGCGGCGGCGGTTTCAGCNTTGGTGATCGCATAGGTCTTGGGCAGAACCTCGGCAAAGATCAGNACCAGCAGCGTCATCACCAGCGTCGCCAGCGCCACACCGGATTCGCCAAAGACCCGCGTGAACAGCGCNGTNGCAAGCGAGGCTGCAAGAATGTTCACAAGATTGTTGCCCAGCAGGACAGAGCCTATCAGCCGCTCGTTATCCTCGGTGATCTTGAGCGCACGTTCCGCCCCCTTGGACCCTTTATCCGCCTGACCCCGCAGCTTGCCCCGCGATGCCGCCGTCAGNGCCGTTTCNGANCCCGANAAGAAGCCGGAAAGCACCAGAAGNAACAGGATGATACCGCTGCTGATCCAAAATGCGCCGTCTAGGATTGCGGGGGCCGTGTCCATTTGTGAGTATACCTTATCCGTTTGCTCATAGGGTTATGGGCGTGTGTGCGGTTTCATTCAAGGGATGAGCAGGGTGAACCATCAAGATTTGGGACAATTGAACGGGCCGATTGTGCTGTTCGGCGGTCCGTATTCCAACCTGCAGGCGCTTGACGCGCTGTTTGACCGNGCGCGNGCCTTAGGGGTGGGGCCGGACCGGATGATTTGCACCGGCGACGTCGTGGCCTATTGCGCCGATGCCCATGCCGTCAGCGGCAGGATGCAGGACAGTGGCATNGCGGTGGTGGCGGGGAATTGTGAAAAGCAGCTTGCCGCAGGTGCGATGGACTGCGGCTGCGGGTTCGAGGATGGCAGCGCCTGNGATCTGCTGTCGGTCGGCTGGTACGGCTACGCCAGCGCGCAGATCACCCAAGCGCAGCGCGACTGGATGGGGCAGGTGCCGGANATCCTCAGCTTTCACCACGCCGGAAAGCGNTATGCCGTGATCCACGGGGGGCACCANGATATCGCCCGCTTNATCTGGCCCGTCTCGCCCGAGGCCGTGTTTGACGCGGAATGGCAGGCGGTNGAGCNCAGCATCGGTCCGGTGGACGGGATCATCGCNGGGCANTGCGGGGTGGCNTTTGANCGGCAGACNGCGCGGGGGATGTGGATCAACGCCGGTGTCATCGGNATGCCGCCCAACGACGGCGCACCGCAGACCCGTTTTGCGGTGCTTGATGCNGGGCAGGTGNCGTTTCACCGGCTNNACTATGACCATGCCGCCGCCGCCCGCGCGATGGTGCAGGCGGGGCTGACCCAAGGCTACCATAAAGCGCTAGAGACCGGTCACTGGCCGTCAGAGGATGTCTTGCCGCCGGAACTGCGCCGCGCCGCCTTGGCCAGTGGATGATTATCGAGCACCAGTTCGGACAGACGTGCTTCTAGGACATGGGTGTAGATCTCGGTCGTGGCGACATCGGCGTGCCCCAACATCGTCTGGATCGCCCGCAGATCGGCCCCATTGGCCAGCAGATGCGTGGCAAAGGCGTGGCGCAACGTGTGGGGGGTGACCTTGGACGGATCAACACCGGCGGTCAGGGCAAATTCCTTGATCAGCAAATAGAAGCGGTGGCGCGTCAGNTATCCGGCNCTGCCGCGGCTGGGGAANAGGTAGATCGACGCNGGTTTGCCCTTGGCCTGTGCGGCCTCNTCNGTNTTNTCGCGCTGCACCAGCCATGCCGCCAGCGCCTCGCGCGNNGGGTCAGACAGNGGCACNAGACGTTCCTTGCCGCCTTTGCCCATGATCAANAGCAAACGCGGNTCGCCGCGGGCCGCGNTGACCCNAAGGCTCACNANCTCGCTCACCCGCATGCCGGTGGCGTANAGCAGCTCCATCAAACAGGTGTTGCGCAGCTGGTCCGAGGTGTTGCGCCCCGANTGNCGCGCCGCGTCGAGCAGCTGGTCNACCTCGTCTTCTGACAGCACCTTGGGCAGACGTTTGTCCTGCCCCGGACCGGCAATCTGGATCGCGGGGTTATCGGTGCGCCACCCTTCTTCAAAGGCGAAACGGTACAGCTGTTTGATCGCCGACAGCCGCCGTGCGCGGGTGGATTTGGCAAGCCCCTGCGCGTCGCACCAGACCAGATAGGCTTCGATATCCTTGCGACCGACCGTGACGAAATCCAAGGCGCGGCGGGCGAGGAAACTGTCAAAATCCTTCAGNTCGCGCCCATAGGCGAGTTGCGTGTTCGTGGCCGCGCCCAGTTCCGCCGCCTGCGCCTCTAGGAAGGTNGAAATCCAGTGCAGCAACTCGGTCTGCATCAGTCACGCTCCAGCAAAGACGTCTGCAGGGCNGCCCGCCGCGCGGCATCTTCCAGCCCCAAGGCCCGCAGGGTAGAGATCGCATCGCGCAGGGCAGCCGTGTCNCCGCGGGCNCCGTCCTCTAGCAGGGCAATNGTATGCAGGATGGCGCTGCCCAACTGACCGTTTTGCGCCATTTCAACCAGCCCCTNACGTGGTGTTGGCGTCGTGAACGCGCTGGCAATCCCCTGTGCGTGGGGGATGTCGGGCGTGGTTTTCGGGGCCTCGCCGCGCGCGATCTGCGACAGGAATGTAATCTCTGCCGGTGTCGTATCGGCGCTGGTAACCTGCTCGTAGAGCGGTGACAGCAGCAGGATACGGTCGCGCAGGGCGGCACTGGCACCGGTAAGGTCGGTGCTCTGCAAATCCTCGGCATAGAGGGTGGCGAAGGTCACTTCGGTCTCGGCCTGCTGCATGGCGCGCCACGCGGGGCGCAGGGCTTTGGCGATTGCCTCTGTATTGCCGCTGGACATGGCCGTGTCGAACCGCTGGAGCGCTTCGACACGGTCCCACACCCCGCCAGAGGCGGCAGGCTCACGGTCGGTATAAATGCCCAGAAACCGGTTGTCGGGCAGGGCGCCGATACGGGTCAGACGCTCCGCCGCATCCAGCTGCGCTTTCCAGCCCGCGATATCGCGCAGATCGGCCACAGCATAGGCGGCGGGCAGGTTCCGCGTGGGCTGCGGCTCTCCGATCGCTTCGAGAAGCCGGAACTTGAGCGGCGTCATCTCGCGCGGGCCGGGTAGGGGCGCGGCCCCTTCGTAAAGGTCAGGGTTGAGGAACCGGTCAAGCAACGACAGATCGCTTTCGGGCAGCAGCGCCAGCGCTTGGGCAGACCCCAACGTCAGCGCCGCCGTGTCCCATTCCCCGGACCGCGCAGCGCAAAGGATGCGCACGCCGTAATCCGTTGTCAGGAAGGGCTTGTCCTTCAGCCGCAGGCAGGCACGATCTTCTGTGCCCAAAAGCAGGCTCACCTCCATCCAGAGGCCAAAGTGATCCGGCGAAGTCTCGACACCCGCCTGTTCGATCAGCGACATCGCAGGGTCAAGCGCCGCAGCATCCATCAAGGTGCGCACACGGGCGAGGGCAAGCGCATCGCCCTGTTTCGCATCCCCCTGCGGCGCGGTTGCCTGCGCCAGCAGCAGGGTAAACAGCAGCGAATGGGCCACGGGCAGGTGAAGCTCTGGCAGACGGTCAAGCTGATGGGCGATGTCTTCCGCGGTGCTGCCCGTCCATAGATCCTGCGGCAGCCCTGTCACCTTGGTTGGCACCAACCCGATGGCGCGCGGCCCGCCTTTGCCCAAGGGGGCCACGGTCACGGCAGGNGGCAGCGCGGTCCGCGCCACGGGGGCCTCGTCCGGCTTNACGGGGGCCTTGCGCGTCGGTTGCGGCGTCTTGGGACGNTCGCCGAGCCAGTCGATCACCGACAAAGGCGCGTTCCGGTCATTCTGCGCNGCGGTTTGCGCGGCGACACCAAGGGGGAGGGCAATCAGGCAAAAAACGCTTAGCTGCCTGACAAATCGGATCATTGCTGCTCCAACGTCACGGATTCGCGGATTTCGACTTGGGGTGGTGCAAAGTCCGCCCCGAAGAACGGCCCCACATAGGCATAGACCGCAAGGCCGATGAACCCGATAATTGCGAGGTAAATCAGAAACTTGATCAGCTTGCCCATGGAATCCGCCTGCTTTCTTCTGCATCTTTTGACTATTCTATATATGGCCTTTTGGGCAAGATCACGTCATTCACACAAGAATGAGCGAAATTCAGCAATCCCCAGCCGATACGGCCCAAAACACCCCTNGGTACCATCTTAAGAAGACGGTTGTCATGGTGGGTATGATGGGCGCAGGTAAAACCGCCGTGGGTCGCGCTTTGGCCGCGAAACTNGGCGTGCCCTTTGTGGACAGCGACCACGAGATAGAGGCCGCTGCCAATCTGACCGTGCCCGAAATNTTTGAGCGNGACGGCGAANCCTTCTTTCGCAAGCGCGAGACCGAAGTGATCTCGCGTCTGCTGGATAAAGAGCCCGGCATCCTGTCGACCGGCGGCGGNGCCTTTCTGGCGGAAGCCAACCGNGAGAATATCTCGGCCCGCGGNGTGTCGGTGTGGNTGGATGCGGATCTTGANCTGCTGTGGAACCGTGTNCGGTACAAGACCTCGCGCCCGTTGCTGCGCACCGCTGACCCGCGCGGCACCCTGACCGAGCTTTACGAAAAACGTGTGCCGATNTACCGGCTTGCGGATATGACGGTTGCCAGCACGCCGGCGCTGTCGATTGACGCGATGGCGCAGCGCGTGGTGGATGCGCTGGCGGATCGNCCAGATGTACTTGAGGTGCTGTGATGCGAGAAACGGTTCATGTCGGTCTTGAGGGCCGCGCCTATGATGTGGTGATCGGCCCCGATCTGTTGGCNNAAGCAGGCNCGTTNATTGCCCCGCTGTTGCGCCGCAAACGTGTTGTGGTGGTCAGTGATGAAACGGTTGCGGCGCACCATCTGGACNGTTTNCGCGCCGGACTGGACGCCGCTGACATCAGCGTCGAGGCGCTGGCATTGCCGCCGGGCGAGGCGACGAAATGCTGGGCAGAGCTGACCCGCACGGTCGATTGGCTGATGGATCAGAAGGTCGAACGCAACGATGTCGTGATTGCCTTTGGCGGCGGTGTCATCGGTGATCTGGTGGGCTTTGCCGCCGCGATCCTGCGCCGTGGNGTGCGNTTTGTGCAAATCCCGACCTCGCTTCTGGCGCAGGTCGACAGTTCGGTCGGGGGCAAGACGGGGATCAACGTATCGCAGGGCAAGAACCTTGTCGGCGCGTTTCATCAGCCGTCCCTTGTATTGGCCGATACGGCCGTGCTTGGCACATTGCAGNCGCGNGATTTCCTCGCCGGATATGGCGAAGTCGTCAAATACGGGCTGCTGGGGGATGCGGCCTTCTTTGACTGGCTCGAGGTGAACGCNCCCGCGATGGCCGCNGGCGATATGGCGCTGCGCGTAGAGGCGGTGCGCCGGTCTGTCCAGATGAAGGCCGATATTGTTCTGCGCGACGAAAANGANCACGGNGACCGCGCGCTGTTGAACCTTGGCCATACCTTCTGCCACGCGCTTGAGGCGGCGACGGGCTATTCCGACCGGTTGCTGCATGGCGAAGGTGTGGCGATCGGCTGTGCGATGGCGTTTGAATTGTCCGCCCGTTTGGGGCTTTGCGCGCAAGAGGACCCCAGCCGCGTCCGCGCGCATCTGCGGGCCATGGGGATGAAAACCGACCTGCGCGACATCGACGGAGATCTGCCGGACGCCGCCTATCTGCTTGATCTGATGGGGCAGGATAAAAAGGTCATCGACGGCAAGCTGCGCTTTATTCTGGCCCGTAGCATTGGCGATGCTTTTGTCACCGCCGATGTCC
This sequence comes from Sulfitobacter sp. TMED3, assembly GCF_002167505.1. Taxonomy (NCBI): domain Bacteria; kingdom Pseudomonadati; phylum Pseudomonadota; class Alphaproteobacteria; order Rhodobacterales; family Roseobacteraceae; genus Sulfitobacter; species Sulfitobacter sp. TMED3. The sequence continues at coordinate 111,291 of NZ_NHBI01000038.1, forward strand.
CCAAGGACGCGGTGCTGCAGCTGCTGGATGACGCGCTGGCCGAACGCCGCTAGGGCGCGACGCCCACCCGTCTTGAGTCACGACAAAGAAAAAGGCGGGNAATTCCCCGCCTTAANTATNTNTGGTATCNNATTGATATCAAAANGGAATTTCATCATCCAGATCGCGCGAGGAACCGCGACCACCGTCGTTGCCACCGCCCGAGGGGCCACTGTCATAGCCGCCGCCGTAGCCGCCCTGATCCGACGGGCCACTGTCGTAGCCGCCACCGCCGCCGCCGTAGTTGCCACCACCACCGGAACCACCACCGTCGCGGCCATCGAGCATGGTCAGCGTGCCGCCAAAGCCCTGCAGGACAACTTCTGTGCTGTATTTATCTTGACCGGACTGNTCTTGCCATTTGCGGGTTTGCAGCTGGCCTTCGATATATACTTTGGAACCCTTCTTCAGGTACTGCTCTGCAATGCGCACAAGCCCTTCCTGAAAGATCGCGACCGAATGCCATTCGGTCTTTTCGCGGCGCTCGCCGGTGTTGCGGTCTTTCCATGTCTCGGATGTCGCGATGCGCAGGTTGCACACTTTGCCGCCGTTCTGGAACGAACGCACTTCGGGATCGCGCCCCAGATTCCCGATTAGGATCACTTTATTCACTGAGCCGGCCATGATGCCCCCATTTGCTGCAAGTTTACGGGCCACGCGCGAATCCCGCACGCNCCTTGGATTGGCCGACGTTATACCCAGCAGGGTTTGCGATAAACAGGGGGGNGGCGGGATTATCGCCGTTGNGACCCACGCAGATGTGACAGGGGGCAATAAAGGGTGGCACCAACGGGTCAGTTTGATATGGTCTGCGGGAATTGAGACTGCGTGGGGCAGGGACAATATGCGAATTGTATTAACGGCGGCGCTGTGCTGCCTTTCTGTGGGCGCAGCACCGGTTGCCGCCGATGTGTTTTCATCCAAGANCCGGACCAAGCTTTTTGCGTCCCAGACNAAGATTCTGGACACACGGGCATCAAAACAATATGCGGCCTCTGTCCGGTTGCAGCCACAACGCGTGGTCACCCCGACAAAATGGGACACACCCAAATATCGCGGCAAGTACAAGGGCGTCTATCTTGGCATGGCGCGCGANGCCGCGATGCGCCACGGCATTCCGGCGGATCTCTTCTTGCGTCTCGTNCAGCAGGAAAGCGGCTGGAACCCTGCGGCGCGGTCGCANAAAGGCGCGCTTGGTCTGGCGCAGCTTATGCCGGAAACGGCGCGGATCCTGCGCGTGGANCCGACCGACCCCTACGAGAANCTTGATGGCGGTGCACGNTACCTCAAGCGNCAATATCAGGCNTTCGGGTCATGGAACCTCGCGCTTGCGGCCTATAACGCGGGGCCGGGGGCGGTGAAGAAATACGGTGGCATCCCGCCCTACGCCGAAACCAAGAACTATGTGAAGGTGATCGCGGGTCTGTGATGCACCCCGATAAGTGGCTNTNAATANNNTNTATTTCGCCGCNNTATGCTGATTTCCGCTTGCCGTTTTNCGCGGCGATGGAACCATATCGCCACGGCTGATGTTCCCTTTCCACAGCGTCAGCAGGTCGTCTTCTACGGTCTGCGCGCATCAGGAAGATAAGGAGCATTCGCATGTTCAACTCAGTTAAATCGATCGCCTTGGCCACAGGTGTAAGCTTGGCCGCATTGTCCTCTGCCGCATTTGCGGACGAAAAGGTCGCCTTCTCCGCGATTGACGTAAGCTCGTCGATCAACGCCGCGCAGGACGCTAACGCGATGGAATATTACCCCCAGATCACNGAGGATCTGAAAGCCGCCGTGGCCGCCCGCGTCTTGGGCAGCGATGACGCCAGCGATCCGACGATCAACATCGACATCCGCAAGATCTCGCTGGATGGGGATACGATGCTGAGCGANAGTCAGGAATTTAACGAGATCGAAGGTGTGGTGGACATCACATCGCCCAATGAATCGATCGGCGCNCGNAGCTTCCCTGTGAATGTCGCCGCCTATTCGGTCGATCAGGTCGTGCCCGAGGGCTATGTCGCCGTGGCCCCGACCGAGGGTGTATTCTACGANGTCATGATCAACGGTTTTGCCGATGAGGTGGCCGAACAGGTCGGCAATCTGAACACCGCAGGTAGCGGCGTCAGCAAATAAGCCACCCTGCCTCGATCAGGCAGAANCGGCCATCGCACATGCGGTGGCCGTTTTTTCATGCGTAGCNAANGGTTNAGCGCGCCGNAACGTCCATCTCGATCACCGGCTCCATCGCNGCAAGCTGCGCGTCATCCANATGACATTTCACCGTATGNCCCGCCGCCAGCGNNCGCAGNTCTGGNACCTGCGTCTCGCANAGATTTCCCGGCACCCGAGATTTCCATCGGCAGCGCGTCTGAAAGGGGCACCCGGGCGGCGGATTCATCGCCGAGGGGACATCGCCTTCCAGTACAATATGTTTTTTCTTCACCCGCGTGTCGGCGATAGGCACCGCCGAAAGCAGCGCTTCGGTATAGGGGTGATAGGGCGGAGAGAACACCTGATCCGTGGTGCCCAATTCGACCACATGCCCCAGATACATCACCATCACCCGGTCGCTAAGGTATCGCACGATGCTCAGGTCATGGCTGATGAACAAAAGGCAGGTCTGTTGGGCCTGCTGGATCTCCATCAACAGATCTGTCACCGCCGCCTGAACCGAGACATCAAGCGCCGAGACGGGTTCATCCGCCACCACAATCCGCGCGTCTCCGGCAAAGGCACGGGCAATCCCCACGCGCTGTTTCTGCCCGCCCGACAGTTGGCGCGGCATGCGGGTTGCGAATTCCCGCGGCAGTTTGACCAGATCCAGCAGCTCCAGCATACGCGCCTTACGGTCACGCGCGGAGGTGCCCACGCCAAACACTTCAAGCGCGCGGATGATCTGGCGGCCCACGGTCATTGACGGGTTCAATGTGTCGAAAGGGTTCTGAAATACCATCTGGATATCAGCGACGGTCTGTGTCCCCCGATCCTCGATCGCGGTGGTGCCGATATCACGGCCATCCAGCAGCAGATGACCGGCTGTGGCCGTCTCCAGCCCCATAAGTACCTTCGCAAAAGTGGACTTGCCGCAACCGGATTCCCCAACGATGGCAAGGGTTTCACCCGCACGCGCTTCAAAGCTCAGCTCTTCGTTTGCTTTAACTACTTTGGTACCGGTGCCGCCAAACATCGAATGCGCCGCCACCTGATAGTATTTCTTAAGCTTGTCCATTTTCAGAACGACGTCGCCAACCTCGCCCTTCGACTTGGTCGCCGCTTGCGCCATCGGCGCGGCCCAGTCGATTTCATCGTGGCGGATACAGCGGGTCGCGTGTCGCGTGTTTTCGGGCACGTCCAGCATCGGAATGGCACCCTGATCGCAGCGCCCCGCGACAAAGTAATCACAGCGCGGGCCAAAGTTGCAGCCCTCGGGGCGTTCATGGGGCAGGGGGAAATTGCCGGGGATAGCGACCAGCGGCCGCGCGGTCTTGTCGGCACCGGGCAGCGGAATCGACCGGAACAGAGCCTGTGTATAGGGGTGGCGCATGCCGTCGAATACATCCGCAATCGACCCGCGCTCGACCGCCTCGCCGGAGTACATGACACAGATGCGATCGCAGGTGTCCAGCACCAGCCCGAGGTTGTGGCTGATGAACAGCATAGAGGTGCCGTATTTGCGCCCCAGATCTTTGACCAGATCAATGATCGCTGCCTCGACCGTGACATCCAATGCTGTGGTCGGCTCGTCCAGGATCAGCAAGGACGGCTCTGACATCAGGGCCATAGCGATGACGATGCGCTGCTGTTGCCCGCCTGACAGCTGATGCGGATAGGCCTTGAGGATACGTTCGGGGTCCGGCAGCTTAACGTCGGTCACCAGTTGCAAGGCGCGGGCATGGGCCTCGCGTTTCGACATGCCGCCGTGGATCATCGGCACTTCCATCAACTGCTGCCCGATCCGCATGGCGGGGTTCAAAGAGGCCATAGGCTCTTGATAGATCATCGCGATCTCGCTGCCCCTGATCTGACGCAACTCAGCGGCGCTCATCTGGGACAGATCGCGCCCCTTGAACTTGATGGACCCGCCCACGACACGCCCGTTCACCCCAAGGTCCTGCATCACGCCCAAGGCGACAGTTGATTTACCACAACCGGATTCACCAACCAGCCCCACAGCCTCGCCCGGTTTGACCGAGACCGAAAAATCCATCACCGCCGGAATTTCGCGCAGCCGTGTGAAGAAAGAGATCGACAGCCCGTCGATCTCCAGAACTGGCCCGTCATATGCCTCGCCCATGTCCAACTCCCTTACCTTCAACCGCAACCATATACTTCATTTTGCCAAGTAAACTCCGGGGGTGCGGGGGCTGGCCCCCGCGGCGGTTCCCCCAAATCAATCCCGCAAACTCTCTTCGCGCAGCCCATCCGCGAGCAGATTCAACCCCAGCACAAGGCTGAGCAAGGCTAGCGCCGGCGCGATTGCCGCATGGGGGTAGAGCGCCAGCAGGCGGCGCCCTGCGTTGATCGTGGTGCCCCAATCGGGGCTTTCGGATTCCAGTCCCAGACCAAAGAACCCCAGCGTGCCAAGCAGGATCGTTGTATAGCCGATGCGCAGGCAGAAATCGACGATCAAGGGGCCGCGGGCATTGGGCAGGATCTCCCATAGCATGATGTACCACGGTCCTTCGCCGCGGGTCTGCGCGGCCGCCACATAGTCGCGTGTCTTGATGTCCAGTGCGAGCCCGCGCACGATGCGGAATACTGTGGGCGCATTGACGAAAACCACCGCGACAAAGACCACCAGCAACCCCGGCCCGATGTCGAGGAAATCCAGAAACGCAGGCAGGCCCGGGATCTCGTAGGTCTGGGTGCGCACCAAGGCCCCATCGTCCGAGATCATCGCGAGGTAAAGCCAGCCCACCAGCCCCAGTACCACGGCCAGCACCGGCGTGCGGGTGCCTGGCTGCGTGCGCAGACGTGTGTTGAGCAGCACCCCAAGGAACACCAGCGGAAAGATGAACAGCACAATTGCCATGTAATTCGGCAGTCCGGTCAGCACGATTTCGGGGGTGACCAGAAGATAAAAGATCAAGATCACCGGAAAGGCGAGGATCAGATTGGCAATAAAGCTCAGGAATACGTCCAGTTTACCGCCATAATAGCCCGCAGGCAGCCCCAGCGTGATCCCCACCATAAAGGCAAAGACCGTCGCCATCGGCGCGATCTGGATCACCACCCAAGCCCCCTTGATCAGGCGGCTGAACACATCGCGGGCAAGGTTATCGCCGCCCAGCAGGAACCACGGGTAGTCGCCGTCCTCAGCGCGGGCCAGCGGTGTGCCGGGAAGCTTGTTCTTCATGCCCGAGGTCTGGCTGAGGCTATCATGGGTCACGATCATGTCGAACACCCCGCCGAACAGCCCCGTATAGACCCAGAACATCACCAACCCAAAGCCGATCATGCCAACGGTGCTGTCAAACAGTTTGCCATAAAGCCCCAGCCGGCGTTTGAAGGTGATCGACAGGGCAAAGGTCACGATCAGCGCAATCCAGACCGGCAGCAGACGTTGCGACATGCCGCCAAAGATGCCGGCCTCGGCGCCCAAGAAAATGCCCCCGACGACATAGACCATCAGCAGCGCGGTCGCCGCCGCGATCCCCGCCGAGGTAAGCTGCCCCAAGCGGCGCGCTCCCGCAGGGGAAGTGGGCAGCAGGGGCCAGACCATCTGCATCGCGATGCCAAGCAGCACGACCAACACCGCGCCCCCCAGCAATGGGTTCACCCAGTCCAGCGCACCTGTCCATGTCAATGGGTCCATCTACATTGTCTCCTCAGGTGATCCGGATGCGCGGGTTCAACAGGACATAGCCGATGTCCGAGATCAGCTGCGTTGTCAGCACCACGATTACCGACACGACCGACACGGCCAGCAACAGCTCGATGTCATTATTCGACGCGGCGCGGACCAACAGCCAGCCGAAGCCCTTGTAGTTAAAGAGGGTCTCGACGATGACGACCCCGTTCAGAAGCCACGGGATTTGCAGCATGATCACCGTGAACGGCGCGATCAGTGCGTTGCGCAGGGCGTGTTTCAGGACGATGTTGCCAAAGCTCACCCCCTTCAGCCGCGCCGTGCGGATGTATTGCGCGGTCATCACCTCGGTCATCGAGGCACGGGTCATGCGCGCGATATAGCCCATCCCGTAAAGCGAGATGGTCAGCACCGGCAGAAAGAAATTCCAGAAGGTCGCGTCTTTCATCGCACTGGCGGCGGAGCCCAGAAACAGCGTTTTGCTGTCGATCCAGCCCCAGTCGGCCAGCAGGGGCGACAGCCCAAATCGCGAGGAGGCGAGCAAGGCGATGAACACGACACCAGAGACATATTCAGGCGTCGCGGTTGTCAGGATTGAAAAGGTCGACAGGGTCCGGTCCGTCCGCGACCCTTCGCGCATCCCTGCCAGCACGCCCACAATCAGCGCCATCGGCACCATCAGCAGGATCACGCAGCCCATCAACTTGCCCGTCAGCGCCAATCGCGTCAGGACAGTGGGGCCGACATCCTCTTGGAAAACAGTCGAAAATCCCCAATCCCCTTGCAAGATACCGCAAAAGCGGCGGCGGTCGNCCTCGGGCGTGTCCTTGGTAAAGCAGCGCCCGAAACTGGTGCCGTCNTCCTCTTGCGTCACCCATCCGGGCATGACGCCCAGCCATTGGCCGAATTTGACCGGCAGCGGGTCAAGATAGCCGCGATCCCCCAGATAGCTTGCGACCGCTTCGTCCGACATGCGGAAGTTGCCTTGGGTCTTGGCGAGCTTTTCGAGGTTCGGATAGAGGTTGGTCAGCCAGAACACGATAAAGGTCAGGCATAGCGCTGTTACCACCATCACGCCCAAACGGCGCAATATGAAAATACCCATGTGATGACCCTGTTGCGCGGCGGTACGGCGACACCTTGAAGGCGCGCGGCTGCGTTTGAATTTGTCGCAGCGCGGTCCGGCTTTTGCCGATACGTTGCGCNCTGCGCGGCTCCCTTATTGTCCGCTTTCCNCCATGACATGGGCGGTGCGGATGTGTTTTTCTTGAATGCCAGTCAGCCACAGGTCGCGGTGGCAGGTCAACTCGGTACTTTGGAAAAGGCGCTAACCCGAGCGTCCTTGTGGCCACNGGNCCTGACGCGTCAGGCCGCCGTTGCCCGCAGGCGCGAGGGTGTGAGGCCCGTGTGTTGCTGCATGAACCGNGTGAAATAGGCGGCNGAGCCAAAGCCAAGGTGGCGCGCGATATCCTGTGCNGAATGCTCTGTCGTGCCAAGCAGGTGCCGTGCCTCATGCACCACCCGTTCGGTCAGGATATCCGCCGCAGTCTTGCCGGTGGCGGATTTTACGGCCCGTGACAGATGCGTCGGCGTGACCTCCAGGCTTTCGGCGTATTGCGCCATCGGCGCGCCGCTGCTGTAGTGTTCACAGACCATCTGACAGAACCGCGCGCTGAGCCGTGCAGCGGCGTTGCGCCGGTTGGGCACATGTTCGTCCTGCATGATCTGGCGCCGCAGCCAGACCGACATCAGCGCCGCGTGCCCCTCTAACGCGTCNTGATACAGCGGGCGCTTGGCCTGTTGTTCGCGCTGCGCGGCTTCGATCAGGCCGGTCAGTTCGGTCTGGGCCTGCACATCCCGAATACGCAGGTGGCGCGGCATTTGGGGCAGGCGCAGNTCGGTGCCGTCGGGGATCACCACCGCTTGCCCGATGCCCTGCCGCCCCATATCAAGGGCAAAGAGCGCACGGGCNGGGATNAACACNGCGTTATGCGCCCCCAAGCCGCGCCGCTGGCCGTCAAGCTGCAGCAACCCCTGACCGCGGGTGATCCAGATCAGCATATGCACAGGCCGGTCATGACAAAGCTGCACGCGCCAGTCCTGCCCTTGCGACAGTTGCGCCAGCGTCAGCAATTCGATCGTGTTCTCTGTCATTGCATGACCCTATCAGCAAAAGACAAGTGAACACTATCGTTATACAGAGATANGGAAAGATAAAGGCAGTAAAAGATAATTTCGCCGTTTTGGCAGCCGCGTGCTAGCCCGGCACATATTGCAGCCAATCGGCGGTGTTCTTGCGCATCCACGTGCGCTGCCGTTTGGCATATTGCCGTGTCGCGATGATGGCATCCTGTCGNGCCACGTCAAGCGGTGTTGCGCCGTCAAGGTAGCGCATCAGCTCGGGNACGCCGATGGCACGGTGCGCGGGCAGGGCGGGGTCNTANTCGGGGCGCACGGCGGCGACTTCGTCCAGCGCGCCTTGGTCCAGCATCTGGTCAAAGCGACGNATGATCCTGTCGTTCAGCCAGTCCTTNGACGCGGCAACGGCNACAGGCTGACAGCGNTCCATCGGCAGGATGGGGGGCGGNGTATCATCTTGCCACGCGGCCAGCCCGCGCCCTGTGGCTTGCTGTACCTCCCACGCACGCTGGACGCGCATGGGGTTATAAAGATCAATGCGGCGCGCCGTCTCTGCGTCAAGCGCGTCGATCATCGCCGCGCGGGTCATGGTGTTGCCCGCGNCGCGNACCGCATCGGGGNTCGGNGGAATGTCCACCAGCCCCTTGGTCAGCGCCGCGAAATAAAGNCCNGTGCCACCGACAATGATCGGGCGTGCGGGCTGGCGCAGCACCTCGGTCACCTCGCGCAGCCAGTGGCCGACCGAATAGGGGTCGTGTGCCGCGACATGGCCATACANCAGATGCGGTGCCAAGGCCTCTTCCTCGGCNGGGGGGCGGGCCGANATCACGCGCCAGCAGCCGTAGACCTGACTGGCATCCGCGTTCACAATCACCCCGCCCTGNGCCTGCGCAATCGCCAGCGCCAGCGCCGATTTACCCGACGCCGTGGGCCCCGCAATCAGGACAGGCGCGGCAGGGTCGATAGAGGAAACCACGTCAGAGACGCGGGACAGCGGGGCATCTGGCATTTCTTTGCGTGAACCTCTGACGGAGCATTGAATGTTTGCGCTATTTGCGACATTTTACGGCGCAATGAAAACCCCTCCCACACCCTGAAAGGTGCNCCCATGCCCGAGAGCCAGTCAAAAGTAACATTCAACCGGGTCATGCTNAAGATTTCAGGCGAAGCATTGATGGGCGATCAGGGNTTCGGGCTGAACCCGCCAACCGTGCAACGCATCGCGAACGAGGTCAAATCGGTTCACGATCTTGGCGTCGAAATCTGCATGGTCATCGGGGGCGGCAATATCTTCCGTGGGCTGCAAGGGTCGGCTCAGGGGATGGAACGCACCACCGCCGATTATATGGGGATGCTGGCCACCGTGATGAACGCGCTGGCGATGCAATCCGCGCTAGAGGAACTGGGCATCCACACGCGGGTAATTTCCGCGATCACAATGAACGAGGTCGCCGAACCCTACATCCGCCGCCGCGCCGTGCGCCACCTTGAGAAAAAGCGCGTGTGCATCTTTGCCGCGGGNACCGGCAACCCNTATTTCACCACNGATACCGCCGCGACGCTGCGCGCCAATGAAATGGCCTGCGAAGCGATCTTCAAGGGCACCAAGGTCGATGGTGTCTATGACAAAGACCCCGCCAAATTCGACGATGCGGTCCGCTATGATGCCGTCAGCTATGACGATGTGCTGCAAAAGCGCTTGGGGGTCATGGATGCCTCTGCCATCGCCTTGGCGCGCGACAACAACCTGCCGATCATCGTCTTCTCTCTGGACGAACCGGGCGGCTTCAAGGGGATTCTCGCGGGCGAGGGCACATACACACGGGTTCAGGGCTAGGCCCCAACCTACGATAGATGCGGGGCTCCCTATACAAGGGGGGCTTGATCGCGTTATATCGGTTCAAATCTAGATAGTTACAAAACCACCGGGGACATCATGTCAGACGATTTTATGCTGGACACAGACGATCTTGAGCGGCGCATGAATGGCGCGATCACATCGTTGCGCACCGAATTTGCCTCTTTGCGCACAGGCCGNGCNTCCGCCTCTATGCTGGAGCCTGTGATGGTCGACGCCTATGGCAGCAGCACGCCGATCAACCAGGTGGGCACCGTCAACGTGCCCGAGCCNCGNATGGTNACCATCAACGTCTGGGACAAGGCGCTGGTCGGCAAGGTCGANAANGCGATCCGTGAATCCGGTCTGGGCATCAACCCGCAGCTGAACGGNACGATCATCATGNTGCCGATCCCCGAGCTGAACGAGGAACGCCGCACCCAGCTGACCAAGGTCGCGGGGCAATATGCCGAAAGCGCCCGTGTNTCNATCCGCAACNTNCGCCGCGACGGNATGGACCAGATCAAGAAAGCCAAGGCCGACGGCATGTCGGAAGACGATCAGAAAGTCTGGGAGGGTGAGGTTCAGGACATGACCAACAAGTTCATCGCCCAGATCGACGAGCAGCTTGAAAGCAAACAAGCCGAGATCATGCAGGTTTAAGTACCTTATTCGATGCGCGCGANCCCAAGGTCCGCGCATCGGCCTGCAGTTCGATAAGGATAGATGATGCCTGCTGCGACCGACCAGACCTTCCAGCTTGTCCCAGGGGCACCGCGCCATGTTGCGATCATCATGGACGGAAACGGCCGTTGGGCNACCCAGCGNGGGCGTCCGCGTCTGTTCGGGCATCATGCCGGTGCCAANCGTGTGCGNGAAATCGTCGAGGCATGCCCCGATTTCGGCGTCGAATATCTGACAATCTTTGCCTTCTCGACCGAGAACTGGAAACGTACTCAGGTCGAGGTGGCGGGNCTCATGAGCCTGTTCCGCCGCTATATCACCAAAGAGACCAAAGCGCTGAAAGCCAAGGGCGTGCGCGTCCGNTTTATCGGTGACCGTGTCCGGCTGGATGCGAAACTGGTCAAGTTGATGAATCTGCTAGAGGCAGAGACGGCGGAAAACACCCGTACCCATCTGACGATTGCGTTGAACTACGGCGGTCGCGACGAGGTCGCGCGCGCGACGCAGCGGCTGGCGCAGGACGTCGCAGCGGGTCTGCTCAGCCCTGAGGACGTAGACGAAGAAACCCTGCCGCGCTATCTGGATACCCATGTTTTGCCGGACCCCGATCTGGTGATCCGCACCAGTGGCGAGGCGCGGATATCGAACTTTCTGCTGTGGCAATCAGCCTATGCCGAATATGAATTCATTGATACGCTCTGGCCCGACTTCACCAAAGCCGAGTTTGGCAATCTTTGTGCGGCCTTTGGCAATCGCGACCGGCGCTTTGGTGCCGTGTCCTCCTGATCGTACGACGAAAGGAAAGCACTATGACACCTTCTTCGGAACGCTGGTCCGACCTCACGGCGCGCGTCGGTTCGGCGCTGGCGATGATTGTGGTCGGTCTGGGCGGCATCTATCTGGGCGGGCCCGTGTTCCACGTTCTCGTCGCAATCATTTGCGGCGTCATGGCGTGGGAACTGGTGGGGATGTTGAACCCGTCAAACCGCAGCGCGCGGATGCAGATGGGCTTGCTGGTGGGCGCGGCGACGCTCGCCGCGATCTACCTGCCCGTGGGCTTTGCCCTGCCGGTGCTGCTGGCCCCTGCGTTGGTGGGCTTTGGCCAGTTGGAAAAGCACCGCACCATATTCATGTGTTTCACCGTGATGATCATGCTGGCCGGTTTCGGGCTGACGCAGGTTCGCGATGATTTCGGCTTTGGCTGGCTGATGTGGTTGGTGCTGGTTGTGGTGATCACCGATGTCGTTGGCTATTTCGCCGGACGTGCCATCGGGGGGCCAAAATTCTGGCCCAAGGTCAGCCCCAAGAAAACATGGTCCGGCACGGCGGCGGGCTGGATCGGGGCGGCGGCTGTCGGTTTCCTGTTCTCGATCAACACCGGTGTGGGCTTGCAGCTGGTCGGTGTCTCTGTCGCCATGTCGATGGCGTCGCAGATGGGAGATATGGCAGAATCCGGGATGAAGCGTCGCTTGGGGGTCAAGGACAGCTCTAACCTGATCCCCGGTCATGGCGGCTTGCTGGATCGGTTCGACGGTATGCTGGGGGCGGCGCTGTTCCTGCTGATCATTGGTCGTTTCCTGACCATCACCCCCGCGCTAAGCTGATCTTCACCCCATGAAGAAAGTCAGTATTTTCGGGGCCACGGGCTCTATCGGGCAGAACACCATTGATCTGATCGCGCGCGCACCCGACGCCTATGACGTCGTCGCGCTGACCGGTGCCAGCAATATCGCGCAGCTGGCCGAAGATGCGCAGCGGTTGAACGCGCAGCTTGCCGTCACGGCCCATGAGCATCTGCTAGACGACCTGCGCGACGCGCTTTCGGGCACGGGGGTAGAGGCCGCCGCCGGACCCCAGGCCATCAACGAGGCCGCCGCACGCCCTGCCGATTGGGTCATGTCAGCCATCATCGGGGCCGCGGGTCTGGCACCGGGGGTGGAGGCGTTGAAGCAAGGCGCGACGCTAGCCCTTGCCAATAAAGAGTCGCTGGTCTGCGCTGGTAAGCTGATGCTGGACACCGCCGTGGCACATGGGGCCACCATGCTGCCGGTCGATAGCGAGCATTCCGCCGTGTTTCAGGCCCTGATCGGCGAGGATATCTCGGCGGTGGAACGGATCATCATCACCGCCAGCGGCGGGGCGTTTCGCGATTGGCCGCTCGAAAAGCTCGCCGATGCCACGCTAGAGCAGGCGTCGAGCCATCCGAACTGGGACATGGGTCAGCGCATCACTATCGATAGTGCGTCGATGTTCAACAAGGCGATGGAAGTCATTGAAACGCGTGAATATTTTCGCGTGGACCCCAGCCAGATCGAAGTGTTGGTGCATCCGCAATCGATGATCCATGCGCTGGTAGGGTTCAGCGATGGTGCCTTGATGGCGCATATCGGCCCGCCTGACATGCGCCACGCCATCGGCTTTGCCCTGCATCACCCCAACCGAACGCATTTGCCGGTAGAGCGGCTGGATCTGGCAAAGATCGGGAGTTTTGACTTCCGCGCCCCCGATGACATCCGTTGGCCCGCCCTGCGCCTCGCGCGCGAGGTGATGGCGCGTGGTGGCATGGCCGGTGCGGTGTTCAACGCCGCCAAAGAGGTCGCGCTGGACGGGTTTATCGGCGGCAAGCTGCGCTTTCCCCAGATGGCAGAGATCGTCGAAGACACGATGGAAGCGCTTTTCCCTGACAATGGGGTGATCGATGCGGCCATCACACTTGATAACGTCGCACAGGTGGACCATCTGGCAAGGCAGGCCGCATGGGCCGCAATAACAAAGAGGGCAGGGTAGAGTTTTGGATATTATGGCATTGATCCCGCAGTTTGGCGGGCTGATCTGGACGCTTCTGGCTTTTGTGATTGCCCTGTCGGTGATCGTCGCGATCCATGAATACGGTCATTATATCGTCGGACGCTGGTCCGGCATCCATGCCGATGTCTTCTCTCTCGGGTTTGGCCCTGTAATCTACAGCCGCTTCGACAAACGCGGCACCAAGTGGCAGATCGCCGCGCTGCCCTTTGGCGGCTACGTGAAATTCGCGGGCGATGCGGATGCGGCCTCGGGCAAGGATGTGGCCGCGATGGAAGCGGCCGAGGCAGACCCCAAGCGGTTGCGTGCCACCATGCACGGTGCGCCGCTTTGGGCGCGTGCCGCCACCGTCGCTGCGGGGCCGGTGTTCAACTTTGTCCTGTCCATTCTGGTCTTCGCGGCAATCGGCCTGTCGGTCGGCGTGCCGCGTGACCCGATGACCGTCGGGGAATTGCACCCGCTGCCGTTTGAACAGAATGAACTGGTGGAAGGGGACGAGATCGTCTCTATCGGCGGGGTGACCCTGCCGCCGGTGTCCGATGCCACCGCCTATGCCGACGCCTTCGCCAGCATCCCGCTGGACCAGCCGCTGCCCTATGAGGTGAACCGTGGCGGGGAGGTCGTGTCCGTGGATGGGCCTTACGTCATGCCATCGCTGGTCAAGCAGGTGATGCCGCAATCNGCGGCCTATGAGGCCGGTCTGAAAAGCGGCGATGTGATCACCGCGGTTGACGGGGCAGAGATNTTCGCCTTCCGCCAGTTGAAGACCGCTGTTGAAGCGTCTGAAGGCACACCGCTTGAACTTGATATCTGGCGCGACGGGGAAACGCTGGACATCACCCTGCGCCCCAAAGTGACGGACGAACCGCAGCCAGACGGCAGCTTCANGTCGCAGATGCGCATTGGCATCGTGGGCGGCACCGCCTTTGACACCGCCACGACGAACCCTGGCGTNCTGACAGCGCTCTGGGGTGGGGTAGAGAACACAGGCCGGATCATCAGCGGGTCGCTGTCGGGTCTCAAGCATATGATCGTCGGCAATATCAGCACCTGTAACCTGAGCGGTCCGGTGGGGATCGCGCAAACCTCTGGCGCGATGGCGTCGCAGGGCGCGCAAAGCTTCATCTATTTTATCGCGGTGCTGTCGACGGCGGTCGGTCTGCTGAACCTCTTCCCGATTCCGGCGCTGGATGGCGGGCATCTGGTGTTCTACGCCTATGAAGCNGTGACCGGCAAACCACCCAGCGATGGCGCGTTGCGCATNCTGATGACCATTGGTCTGACCTTGGTACTGGGGTTAATGGTCTTTGCCTTGGGTAACGATTTATTCTGCCCTTAGGCGATATTTTGCCGCCTAAAGGGGGGTAAAAAGTTACAAAAGTCTTATTGCTGCCTTAATTGGTCAAACGAGCGCCGCAATCGCCTGCGATATTCGATNCAAGTTACAAAGGATACGAGTATGCAGACGTTCAAGACAAGTTATCGCGGTTTGAGCCTTTTGGTTGATCTGAACTGGGACCGCGCTTTGTACTTCGGCTTCCTGATCATCGCGCTGACCGCCGGCGCGTGGATCGGCGCNTAACGCCGNTCTCTCTCCCTANCCANGTGCCCTCCCGCACTCTATCGTGATCCAACTGGCCGNCATACACNCTATATAGGTGTATGGCGGTCTCTTCGTTTTGACAAAGGCCGCTAACCTGTCTAGTCAGGACGAAAGAGTTTTTTGACAGCGGGTAGGGCAAATGATGCACAACGACAGGTGGAATAAGCCCACCGAAACAGCGGTTTTCACTCCTTTTGCGAAATCCTTGCGCAGCGCTTCTTTTTGCGTAATGTTATCAGTCGCTTGGCTGGTNCCAGCGCCACATGCTGACGCGCAAAGCTATCAGTTCAANACAGTTCAGATCGACGGCAACGAACGGATCGGCGACAGCGCCATTCTAAGCCGCGCAGGAATCGCGCGTGGTCGGGCGATCAGCGCGGGCGAATTGAACGATGCTTACCAGAACCTTCAGGCGTCCGGCCTGTTTGAAAGCGTCGCNCTTGAACCGCGCGGCGGGACATTGGTGATCACGGTCGTAGAATTNCCCACGATCAACCGCATCAGCTTTGAAGGCAACGCGCGCATCGACGACGAAGCGCTGGCNTCGGTCGTTGATTCAGACGAACGCCGCGTCTTCAACCCGACCCAAGCCGAAAAAGACGCCAATGCCATCGCGCAGGCCTATAGCAATGACGGCCGTATCGCCGCCCGCGTCCAGCCCAAGGTCATCCGCCGCGACCAGAACCGTGTTGATCTGGTGTTTGAAGTCTTCGAAGGCGACAACGTCGAGATTGAACGCCTGAGCTTTGTCGGCAACCGCCAATATTCGGACCGTCGTCTGCGCCGCGTGCTGGGAACCAAGCAAGCGGGGCTGTTCCGCCGGCTGATCAAACGCGACACCTTTGTGCCCGAACGCATCGAGGCCGACCAGCAGATGCTGCGCGATTTCTACCTGTCGCGCGGCTATGTCGACATGCGCATTTCGGCGGCGAACGCTCAGCTGACCGAAGAACGCGACGGCTATTTNGTGCAGTTCAACGTGCAAGAGGGGCAACAGTTCAAGTTCGGCGAACTGACCGTGACCTCGACCATCAACGGGGTGAACGCTGAAGATTATCGTGGCGTNATCAAGACCAANTCCGGNGCCGTCTATTCGCCGTCGCTGGTCGAGACGGATATCGCCCGGATGGAACGCAAAGCCATCCGTGACGGCGTAGACTTTCTGCGGGTCGAACCGGTNGTCACGCGCAATGATCGCGACCTGACGCTGAACGTCGAATATCGNATCTCTCGTGGTCCACGTGTNTTTGTCGAACGGATCGACATCGAAGGNAACACCACCACGCTTGACCGCGTTGTGCGCCGCCAGTTCGACAGCGTAGAGGGTGACCCGTTCAACCCGCGCGAGATCCGTGAAAGCGCCGAGCGTATCCGCGCCCTTGGTTATTTTGAAAGCGCCGAAGTCAACGCCCGCGAGGGGTCTTCCCCCGAGCAGGTCGTCGTTGACGTGAATGTTGTGGAACAGCCGACAGGCTCGCTCAACTTCGGTGGGTCGTTCTCGTCCAGTGACGGGATCGGCGTCGCGGTCAGCTTNGCCGAGGATAACTTCCTGGGACGCGGCCANAAGCTCAAGCTGACGGTCAGCACGGCTGAANATGCACAGCGCTATGGCTTCAACTTTATCGAGCCGAGCCTCTTGGGGCGTGATGTGGCGTTCGGCCTGAACCTCGATTATGCCGAAACAAGCTCGTCCTATAATTCCTTCGATACCAAACGTATCGTTTTCCAGCCGACCCTGTCGTTCCCNGTCAGCGANAACGGGCGGNTGAGCCTCAACTATACCTATGACGANCTNGAGATGTCAGAGCGNGNCGATACCACAACNGGTTTCGTCGTCGCAAATGACATTGCCGCGGGCCGTCAGGTGACCTCTTCGATCGGGTATAANTACAGCTACGACACCCGTCGCGCCGGCCTTGACCCNACATCGGGTGTGCTGCTGCAATTCGGGCAGGATTTCGCAGGTCTAGGGGGNGACACCAANTTCGTGAAAACCACCGCCAAAGCCATCGGTGAAAAGCGTATCTTCAACGAGGAAGTCACCCTGCGTGCCACCTTGCAAGGTGGGGCATTGGCATGGAGCGAGGGCAACAACCGCGTTTCCGACCGCTTCTTGATCGGCNCNTCGATCATGCGCGGCTTTGAAACCGGCGGCATCGGCCCGCGCGATCAAAGCAACNGCTCTGACGACTCCCTTGGGGGTAACCTCTTTGTGGTTGGTAGTCTTGAGGCGGAATTCCCGCTGGGNCTGCCCGAAGAATACGGCATCAGCGGCGGCGTCTTCTATGATGTCGGCAACGTCTGGAACCTNGACGATGTAGNGATCCCCNCGGGCTCGTCTATCGTTGGTGAATCCGGTTCGTTCCGCCACGTGATCGGTGTCTCGCTCTTCTGGGATACGCCTGTTGGTCCCTTGCAGTTCAACGTCTCTAAAGCCTTGAAAAAAGAGGACTANGACCAAGAACAGAAGTTCGAAGTGACCCTGCGGACCGATTTCTGAGGCCGTTATGAAACTGCGGGCACTCTTGATTTGCCTTCTGCCGGTACTGCCCCTNGCGGCGGTGCCGGTTTTTGCACAACAGCAGTCTGAACGGCGGGTNGTGCAAAGCCCGATCCTGACGATCGATTCAGATCGTGTGTTCAANGAAAGCGCCTTTGGTCTGCGGGTGGCGGATGACGTGGAAACCCAAAGCGCTGAAATNTCTGCCGAAAACCGCCTGATCGAAGCGGATTTGAAGGCCGAGGAGCGCAAGCTCACCGATCAGCGCAGCAAGCTCAGTCCCGATGCCTTTAGCGGGCTGGCGGATGCCTTTGACGAAAAGGTGCAGAAAACCCGCGCGGCGCAAGCGGCAAAGGGNCGNGCGNTGAACGANTTGGTCGAGAANGANCGCCAGGTGTTTCTGGCCGCTGCGGGCCCTGTGTTGGAACAGATGATGCGTGAAGCCGGGGCGGCCGTGATCCTTGAACGTCGGTCGGTCTTCGTCAGCGCCAATGCCATCGACATCACCGACGAAGCCATNGANCGGCTTGANGCGTCGGTCGGCAGCGGCAAGAACTGATCCCCCCGCTTGCCCATGGCGGCCAGAATTGGTAGCCAGCATACAGCTTTTAACAGACAGGACATGCAATGACTGACACCCTGCCAAGTGCCGATATCCAGATGATCCAGCGGATCATTCCGCACCGCTATCCCTTTTTGCTGGTCGATAAAGTGGTCGATATCCAGGGCACGCAAAGCGCTGTCGGGATCAAGAATGTCACGATGAACGAACCGCATTTTCAGGGGCATTTNCCCGGCATGCCGATTATGCCCGGCGTCACCATCGTAGAGGCGATGGCGCAGACCGCTGCGGTGATGGTTGGTGTCACGCTGGAAATGGCGGATAAGGACATGAAGGTCTATTTCATGGCCATCGATAAATGCAAATTCCGCCGCAAGGTCGTTCCCGGTGACGTCGTCCGGATGGAGCTGAACACCCTGCGCGGCAAACCCGGCGGCAAAGTCTGGAAATTCGGCGGCGTCGCNTCGGTCGAGGGTGAAATGGCGGCCGAGGTTGANTTCACTGCGATGATGGACCTGTCCTGATGGGCAACATCCACCCAAGCGCCGTGATCGAGGAAGGGGCGCAGATCGCGGCCTCTGCCCAGGTCGGCCCGTTCTGCGTCATCGGCCCTCGGGTCGTGCTGCATGACAACGTTGAGGTGAAGTCCCACGCCATCGTCACCGGCGACACCGAAGTCGGCGAAGGTACGGTGATCTTTTCCTTCGCGGTGATCGGTGAAATCCCCCAAGACCTTAAGTTCAAAGGGGAATCCAGCCGCCTCGAAATCGGCAAACGCAACCGTATCCGCGAACATGTCACCATGAACGGCGGCACCGAAGGCGGTGGCGGCGTGACCAGGATTGGCGATGACGGGCTGTTTATGGCGGGCTGTCACATCGCCCATGATTCGATCCTTGGCGATCGGGTGATTGTGGTGAACAACGCCGCCGTCGCGGGCCACTGCATCATTGAAGACGATGTCCTGATCGGCGGGCTGGCCGGTATCCACCAGTTCGTGCGTATCGGTCGCGGGGCCATTATCGGCGCTGTGACGATGGTGACGAATGACGTGATCCCCTACGGTCTGGTGCAAGCGCCCCGTGGGGTCTTGGACGGGCTTAACCTTGTCGGGCTCAAGCGACGTGGTGTCACCCGCGCCGACATCACGGCCCTTCGCGCGGCGTTCCAGATGCTGGCGCAGGGCGAGGGAACCTTCCACGACCGCGCCCGCCGTTTGGGCGAGGAAACCGGCAGCGACTACGTCCGCGAGATCGTCGATTTCGTGCTGGCCGACACGGGCCGTCACTTTCTGACACCGGGTTGATGCTGGCGCTGATCGCAGGGGGCGGCGGACTGCCTCAACGGGTGGCCGGCGCGCTGGCCGATGCGCCTTTGATCTGCGCCTACGAGGGGACGACACCTGTCGGGCTGGTGCCGGATCTGGTGTTCCGACTTGAGACGCTTGGCACTTTGCTGGCCGAGCTGACCGCGCGCGACGTGACGGAGGTGTGTTTCTGCGGTGCCGTGGCACGCCCGTCCTTCGATCCGTCCAAGCTGGATGCGGCAACGCTGCCCTTGGTGCCGGTGTTCCAGCAAGCCCTTGCCGCGGGGGACGACGGTGCCTTGCGCGCCTTGGTCGATATTTTCCAGACAGCAGGGCTGACCGTCGTTGCCGCGCATGACCTCGCGCCGGACTTGATGGCGCGCGAAGGCGTGCTTAGCCAGCGTCAGCCGGATGCGCAGATGCGCGATGACGCCGCGCGTGGTGCCGCCCTGGTGCGCTGCCTTGCGCCGATGGATGTGGGGCAATGCTGCGTCGTCGGGCAGGGGCAGGTCATGGGGATCGAGGCGATTGGCGGCACGGACCACTTGCTGTCGACCCTGCCTGATCGTGTCCGCTCGGCCAGCGCGGTGCTGTTTAAAGGTCCGAAACCCGGCCAAAGCCATCTTGTCGATATGCCCACCATCGGGCCGGACACCCTGCGCCGCGCCCACGAGGCAGGGCTGGCGGGTGTTGTGATCGAGGCGGGGTCCGTCATTCTTCTGGAGCCAGACGCCTGCGTCGCCTTGGCGGATGAACTAGACCTCGTGCTATGGGCAAGGGCCGCGACATGAAGGTGTTCATCATTGCGGGCGAACCTTCGGGCGACCGTTTGGGGGGGGCGCTGATGGCAGGGCTGAAATCCCTGCGCTCCGACATCACCTTTGACGGCATCGGCGGGACGGATATGGCGGCCGAGGGGCTGAGCAGCCGCTTTGATATGTCCGAACTCTCTGTCATGGGCATCGCCGAGATCCTGCCGAAATACAAATCCCTGATGGCGCGGATCAACGAGACGGCGCAGGCCGTGATTGACGCCAAGCCCGATGTGATGATCACCATCGACAGCCCCGATTTCTCGCTCCGCGTGGCCAAGCGGGTCAAGGCGGCGTCGGATATTCGCACGGTGCATTACGTCGCGCCCACGGTCTGGGCCTGGCGTCCCGGGCGCGCGAAAAAGATGGCGCGGTATATCGATCACGTGCTTGCACTTTTCCCCTTCGAGCCGCCCTTGATGGAGGCCGAGGGCATGGCCTGCGATTTCGTCGGCCATCCCGTGGTCGGAGAGAAGATCGCCACACACCGCGAAGCCGCTGCCTTTCGTCAAGCCCATGAGATCGGGGATGCCCCCCTGATGCTCGTCCTGCCCGGATCTCGGCGGTCAGAGGTGGCGCGGCTTTCGGATGTGTTCGGCGATGCGGTGGCCCGTTTTGCCCGGACCCATCCGGATCTGCGCGTGGTCATTCCCGCCGCTGGTCCTGTCGCAGATGCGGTGATTGCGCAGACCCAAGGCTGGACGGTGCGCCCTATCGTGCTGGACCCGCGTGCGGGCAGCAGGGAGGAAGGTGCCGCGATGAAACGGGCGGCGTTTGCCGCCGCGGACGTGGCACTTGCGGCCTCTGGCACCGTCTCGCTGGAACTGGCCGCCGCATCGCTGCCGATGGTGATCGCCTACCGGATGAACTGGCTCAGCTTCCGTCTGATCAAGGCGATGGCGCTGATTGATACGGTGACTTTGGTGAACCTTGTGTCCGACACACGCGTCGTGCCGGAGTTTCTGGGCCCCGATTGCACCGCCGATAAGATCGCTGGCGGTTTGGCACATGTCTTTGCGCATCCCGAGGATCAGAAAGACGCGATGGCGCTGACGATGCAGCGGCTCGGCAAGGGGGGAGAGAGCCCGGGTCTGCGCGCGGCGCGGGCGGTATTGGCCAAGCTATAGGTCTAGAGACTGGCTATAGTGTAAAATGAGGGGCGCTGCCGCTCAAACTCACGACCCNATATGAGGGGCGCTGNCCCTCAAACTCACGGCGCCATATGAGGGGCGCTGCCCCTCAAACTCCCCGGGATTTTAAACCATTTGGAAGGGGTTAGCCTTTGTGGATCCAGCCNCCGCCGAANATGCGGGTGCTTTCGGGGTCGTAGAAGACGCAGGCNTGNCCCGGCGANATCCCTTCCTCNGGGGTNAGCAGCTCTACCGTGGCTTCGGTATCCGAGATCGGANGCAGGATCGCGTCTGTCGGAGGGCGGGTAGAGCGTACGCGCACAGCAATGGGCCATTCGCTTTGCGACATGAGCGGGGTGTCACCNAGCCAGTTAATCTCTTTCACGGGCACAGTACGGGTGGCCAGCATNGATTTCGGCCCNACGACGACCTGCGCATTATCCGCATCAAGTTTCACCACATAGAGCGGGTCGGCCAAGCCGCCGATGCCAAGGCCACGGCGCTGCCCGATGGTGTAGTTGATCACCCCGTCATGCTGGGCCAGCACATTGCCGTCGGTGTCGACGATATTGCCGGGGTTGGCGGCTTCGGGGCGCAGTTTGCGGATCACCGAGGCGTAGTCGCCATTCGGAACAAAGCAGATATCCTGACTGTCGGGCTTGTCCGCCACGCTCAGCCCGTATTTCGCCGCCAGCGCCCGCGTGTCGTTTTTTGACGGCAGGTGGCCAAGGGGGAAACGNAGATAGTCCAACTGTTCGNGCGTGGTCGAGAACAGAAAGTAGCTTTGATCGCGATTGGCATCGGCGGCGCAATGCAGTTCGGCCCCGTCGAGGCCCATCTTGCGCTGGATATAGTGACCGGTCGCCATGCAATCGGCATCCAGATCCTTGGCNGTTTCCAGCAGATCCTTGAACTTCACCCGTTCGTTNCAGCGGATGCAGGGCACGGGCGTGGCCCCGCCCAGATAGCTATCGGCGAATTCGTCAATCACGGCGTCCTTGAACACGTTTTCATAATCCAAAACGTAATGCGGGAACCCCATGGATTCCGCGACACGCCGCGCATCATGGATATCGATGCCCGCACAGCAGGCCCCTTTGCGCGCCAGTGCCGCACCGTGGTCGTANAGCTGCAGGGTGACGCCGACGACGTCATAGCCTTCCTCGGCCAGCATGGCGGCGACCACGGAACTGTCGACACCGCCCGACATCGCCACAACGACGCGGGTGTCGGCAGGTGCTTTGGCAAAGCCCAACGAATTGAGCGGNGGGGTGCGATCAAGCGGCATGAGAATACTCCGGGAGGTTTGAGGCTTAATATAGGAAAATTAGCGGTACTCTCAAGGGGCGACTTCACGGGTCGTTAACATGCGGCGACCTAGCCTGCACCGGATCAAGAACGGGCCGTGAACAGTGGGCGCGCGTCTTATGTGTAAAGGGTGAAAAGGGGAAAACGAGTGTATTTGAAAAAGGTCGAACGACCCAGGGCGGTGACCTTGCCCGACGGGTCCAGCTTTAGCCTTGCGGATCTGCCGGATCGCAATACCCGCCGGTGGGTCGCATCGCGCAAGGCTGCGGTGGTCCGCGGCGTGTTATACGGGCTGATCACTGAGGCGGAAGCGGAAGAACGCTATGGTGTGGGGCGGGCNGAATTTGTCGAATGGGTGCGCGCTGTCTCTGAACATGGGGAGGCGGCTTTGNGGGCCACAGCGCTACAAAAGTATAGACAACTTTAAGTTGCTCGCCTAACAAGTTGAGCACTATTAACGAGTGGTTAAACTATTTTGTTCACGGTGCCTTTTATACCAAATCCATTTGAGCGGAGTGAGACACATGCGAATTTTGTTGGTCGAAGATGACCCAACCACCTCNAAAAGCATCGAACTGATGCTGACCCATGCCAANCTGAACACCTATACCACCGATCTGGGGGAAGAGGGCATCGATCTGGCAAAGCTCTATGACTACGATCTGATCCTGCTGGATCTGGATCTGCCGGATATGAACGGGCATGACGTNTTGCGNCAATTACGGCTGAGCAAGATCCAGACGCCGATCCTNATCCTCTCCGGCTCNGACGACACAGAAAACAAGATCAAGGGGTTCGGCTTTGGCGCCGATGANTATNTGACCAAACCCTTCCACCGCGAAGAACTGGTGGCGCGNATCCATGCGATCATCCGGCGGTCCAAGGGCCATTCGCAATCGGTGATCAACGTCGGGCGCGTGTCGGTCAATCTGGACGCCAAGTCGGTGACGGTGGGGGATAAGCCCGTGCATCTGACCGGCAAGGAATACCAGATGTTCGAACTGCTGAGCCTGCGCAAAGGGTCGACNCTGACGAAAGAGATGTTNCTGAACCATCTTTACGGCGGCATGGATGAACCCGAGCTCAAGATTATCGATGTTTTCATNTGCAAATTGCGTAAAAAGCTTAGCAATGCCACGGGCGGCGAGAATTACATCGAGACGGTCTGGGGCAGGGGCTATGTGCTGCGTGATCCGGCCACCATGGGCTACCCCGAACAGGAAAGATTGGCCGTCGGCGGCTAGCCACAAAGGNNAGGGAAATATTCTAGACGCGGGGGAGTTCCCTGCGTATCTAGACCCCAGTTGAAACAGCAGGCTGGGGCTTACCGTGACTGATAAAACCGCACTTCAGGAGCTTTCCGANGAGGAGGCCAAAGCCGAATTGGCGCGGTTGGCTGACCTGTTGGGGCGGGCGAATGCGGCCTATCACACGCAGGACGCGCCNGACCTNTCNGACGCGGAATATGATCGCCTGAAACGNCGCAATCAGGCNATCGAGGAACGGTTNCCCNGCCTCAAACGCGCTGACAGCCCCAGCGACAAGGTCGGNGCCGCNCCGGCGGAAGGGTTCGGCAAGGTNCGGCATGACGTGGCGATGCTGTCCTTGGGCAATGCGTTCGAGGATGAGGATGTTGTCGATTTCGATGCGCGCATCCGCAAATATCTGGGGCTGCCAAGCGGCACGCCGCTGGCCTTCACCGCAGAGCCCAAGATTGACGGGCTGTCGCTGTCGCTGCGCTATGAAAACGGGGAACTGGTACAGGCCGCGACCCGTGGGGATGGTGCCGTCGGGGAAAACGTCACCGCCAATGCGCGCACGATTGATACCATTCCGACGCGGATCNAGGGCGCACCGGCGCTGCTTGAGGTNCGCGGCGAAGTCTANATGCGCCACNACGANTTTGATGCGCTGAATGCCCGNCAGACGGCCAACGGGGGCAAGACCTTTGCCAATCCGCGCAACGCCGCCGCCGGATCCTTGCGCCAGCTGGATGCCGAGATTACCCGCGCACGGCCGCTGGCATTTTTCGCCTATGCCTGGGGGGCCTTGTCCGCGCCGCTGGCCGACACGCAGTTTCANGCGATAGAGCGGCTGAGCGCATTCGGGTTTGACACCAACCCGCTGACGACGCTCTGCGATGGTCCGCAAGAGATGATCGCGCATTACCGCAAGATCGAAGAGCAACGCGCGACGCTTGGCTATGACATCGACGGCGTCGTCTACAAGGTGAACGATCTGGCGTTGCAAGACCGGCTTGGCTTTCGCTCCACCACCCCCCGTTGGGCAATTGCGCATAAATTCCCTGCGGAACTGGCCTGGACCCGGCTGGAGGATATCACCATTCAGGTCGGCCGCACCGGCGCGCTATCGCCGGTAGCGCGGTTGAAGCCGGTGACCGTGGGCGGCGTCGTTGTCTCGAATGCGACGCTCCATAACGAGGATTATATCAAAGGGCTCGACAGTAAGGGGGCCAGTATCCGCGACGGCAAGGATATCCGCGTCGGCGACTGGGTGCAGGTCTACCGTGCGGGGGACGTGATCCCCAAGATCGCGGATGTGGACCTTGGCAAGCGACCCGAGGACGCTAGAGCCTATGTCTATCCAACGACCTGCCCGGAATGTGGCAGCGATGCCATCCGCGAGGAAGGTGATGCGGTGCGTCGCTGTACGGGTGGTTTGATCTGCCCTGCCCAAGCCGTTGAAAAGCTGAAACATTTCGTATCACGCGCGGCTTTTGATATTGACGGTCTGGGCGCGAAACAGGTCGAACAATTCTATGCCGATGGCTGGATCGCGGAACCGGCGGATATCTTCACGCTCAAGGCGCGCTATGGCAGCGGCATGCAGCAGCTCAAGAACCGCGAAGGCTGGGGCGAGAAATCTGCCGATAAACTGTTTCAGGCCATTGAGGATAAACGCAAAATCCCCCTGTCGCGGCTGATTTTTGCGCTTGGCATCCGCCATGTTGGCGAAGCGGCGTCGAACCTGATCGCGCAGCATTACGGCAGCTGGACCGCGTTCGAGGCTGCGATGGGGCATGCAAAATCCGGGGATGGCCCCGCCTGGGACGATCTGATCGGAGTGGACGGCGTCGGTCAGGTCATGGCGCAAAGCCTGGTAAGCACCTTTGCCCAAGAGGCCGAGCGTGCCTCGATCGACCGGCTGGTAACGGAACTGTCGGTGCAGGATGTGGCGCGCCCCGATACCGAAGGGTCCCCCGTGGCGGGAAAAACCGTGGTCTTCACCGGCACGCTTGAAAAAATGACCCGCGCCGAGGCGAAGGCGCGCGCCGAACGTTTGGGGGCCAAGGTCTCTGGCTCGGTCAGTGCGAAAACCGATATTCTGGTCGCGGGGCCGGGGGCTGGCTCCAAGGCCAAGAAAGCGGCGGATCTGGGCATTCAGACATTGGACGAGGACGGCTGGCTTGCGCTGATCGACGGCGCATGACCGGCCGGCCCGAGGCGCTTTTCCCCCTCTTTGCCAAGCTCGAAACGTTGGAAGGGGTCGGGCCGAAGACCGCGCAGAACTTTGCCCAGCTTGGGGTGATGGCCCCGCGGGACCTGTTGTTTACGTTGCCGTATTCCGGCATCGACCGACGGCTGCAGCCCAGTGTCAAGGATGCGATCCTGCCCGCCACTGTCACCGTAGCGGTCACCGTTGGCGCGCATCGGGCCCCTGCAAACAAGGGCGGGGCCTACCGTATTCATGTCGAAGACAGCGCCACCGCCTTTCAACTGGTCTTCTTTCACGCGCGCGGGGATTACTGGAAACGACAGATGCCCGAAGGGTCACGGCGCGTGGTGTCGGGGCGGGTAGAGCTTTTTGACGGCATCCCCCAGATGGTGCACCCGGATTTCGTCGTGCCCGAGGCCGAGGCGGGCGATATTCCGACGTTTGAACCGGTCTATCCGCTGACCAGCGGGATCACGCAAAAGCTGATGTATAAGGCCACGCGGGCCGCATTGTCGCGGGTGCCAGAGGTCGGCGAATGGATTGATCCCAATCAGAAAAACCAAGAGAACTGGCCAGACTTTCCAGATGCGCTGCAACAGGCGCATGCCCCGAACGACATGGCTGACCTTTCTGCCGCGGCACCAGCGCGGGCGCGGCTGGCCTATGATGAATTGCTCGCCCATCAACTGACGCTTGCCCTTGCGCGCGCCAAGGACCGGCGGAAGGCGGGGCGCAAGACGGTTGGGGATGGCCACCTGCAGCAGCGCGTGCTTGGCGCATTGCCCTACGCGCCCACCGGTGCACAGACCCGTGCTATCGCCGAGATTNCAAAGGACATGGCCAGCGGGGCGCGCATGAACCGCTTGCTGCAGGGGGATGTGGGCGCGGGCAAAACGCTGGTCGCCTTCATGGCATTGTTGCGGGCGGTCGAGGCAGGCGGGCAGGGCGTGCTGATGGCCCCGACAGAAATCCTNGCGCGACAACATCTTGAAGGCTTGCGCCCCCTGGCCGAACAGGCGGGTGTGGTGCTTGANCTCTTGACCGGACGCGACAANGGGCCCGAACGGCGCGCCAAGCTGAGCGCGCTGGAAAGCGGCGCGATCCAGATCCTTGTGGGCACNCATGCGGTGTTTCAGGCCGATGTCGCCTTTGGCGATCTGCGNCTTGCGGTGGTGGATGAACAGCACCGNTTTGGGGTGCGCCAGCGGCTTGAGCTTGGCAAAAAGGGGCAGGCCGTCGATGTTTTGGTCATGACCGCGACGCCGATCCCGCGGTCGCTGGCCCTCGCGCAATATGGCGATATGGACGTGTCTGTGCTGGATGAAAAGCCGCCCGGGCGCAAACCCATCCGCACCGCCCTGATTGCCACCGACCGGATGGAGGAGGTCGTAACCCGCTTGCGCGCCGCCATCAGCGAAGGGCGGCAATGCTATTGGGTGTGCCCGCTGGTCGAAGAAAGCGAGGTCAGCGATCTGATCGCCGCAGANGCGCGGTTCAAACACCTGCGTGCGGCATTGGGCGAAGGCGTGGTNGGGCTGGTNCATGGGCAGATGCCGCCNGCCGANAANGACGCGGCCATGCGTGCCTTTCAGCAAGGGCAGACCAAGNTGNTGGTCGCNACCACGGTGATCGAGGTGGGCGTCGANGTGCCGAACGCCAGCATCATCGTGATCGAGCGCGCCGAAAGTTTCGGNCTGGCACAGTTGCACCAGCTGCGCGGGCGCGTGGGACGGGGGCAGGCGGCCTCTACCTGCTTGCTGATGTATCAAGCCCCGCTCAGCGAAAGCGGCCGCCAACGGCTGGAGGTTTTGCGCGAAAGCGAGGATGGTTTTGTGATCGCCGAGACGGACCTGAAGATGCGCGGGACCGGTGATCTGATTGGCACGGCGCAATCTGGCGTTCCGCGGTTTCGGGTGGCGGATCTGGAGAAACAGGCGGGTTTGATGCAGGTCGCCCAATCGGATGCGCGCGCCTTGCTGGCTGTGGACCCAGATCTGGCCACCCCGCGCGGCAAAGCCGCACGGTTGCTTTTGTGGCTGATGCGCCAGGACGAGGCGATCCGTTTGATATCAGTAGGTTAGAGAATTAAT